>CAMAYP010000101.1 GCA_945862415.1 Chryseobacterium gleum
TGCAGAGGGTTGTGCATTGATTACTTGCGTACCAAATGCATTCACCCAGAAGTAACCGTTGTACCAACCAAAAGGTCCGGTATTATTAATCATATTCGCAGTGTAACATACACCGGGCTGCAGGCAAATGGTTGCATAAACAATTGCACTATTGTTAAGGCCTGTCGCATAATACACTTCGTTGCCCTGATCGTCGACGATTTGCAACTCAACCTGATTGCCATTTGAGAAAGTGCAGATGTAAAGATTTGCCATTGTACTGCCAGCTCCGTTGCAATAGGTGCAAGAGCCATTGTCAATTGTAGCAGCAGGGTTGTAGTTAGAAGCAGATGCATCTGCACAACCTTCAATGATACATGAACCGTCTTCAGCGTTTGCCGCCTGGTTGTAGTTCAAAGCCATTGGGTTGGTGCAACCATAGACCCAGTTAAAGCAAGAACCGTCATCGATAGTTGCCATAGGATTGTAATTAGCTGCAGAAGGGTCTGTGCAACCGCTGTAGATGCATGAGCCATCATTAGAGTAAGCTGCGGGATCGTAATTGCTTGCATAAGGATCTGTGCAGCCCGGTTCACCTGAGCCTGAGGCACAAGTAACATTGAGGACGAAAGAACCCGATACCGATCCAAAGCCCCCAACACGGATGAGATAGTGTTCTCCAGGTTCCGTTTCGAATGTTACCTCACTTTGCATTCCGCAATAGTCGTCGTTTTGGGCAATACAATACATGCTACCATCGCCGCAATATCCGCCATAAACATGGATGCGGGTATCCATAGAACTACCACAGGTGGATAGCGTTACGAGTTCAACATACGCTGTCGAATAGTCATACCATATCTGACCTCCTGTTCCAACACCCGAGCACAATGTTGCTCCGGAAGTTTCGGAGTCATTCGCTATGCCCGTTGTATTTCCTGGGTAGCCATATCCACAGGTGACAGGAATGGTCCAATCGCATGCTGAGCCCAGAGCGCCCTGTGCATTTGATTCAGTCGAAATCAGCCAGACGGCAAGAAAGAGGCAGGAGTAAATAAATTTCATTGCTTGTGATTTGATTGGGTTTAAAAACACGTTTGATGTTGAAACGATTAAATACAAGGATACAGTAAATATCCCCAACTCAAAACAACCAATTAATGGTAAAGGTTGCAATCCCAAATTAATTAGTCCAAATCATCAGGCAATCACACCACTGCCTATCAGCTCATCATCGGCATACCACGCCACAAACTGACCCGCGGCTACACCGCGCTGCACCTGGTCAAACAGGACAAAGAGCCCGTCTTGGCGCATTACAAGTTTGGAAGAGACCAACTCTTGACGATACCTGATACGTGCAAGGTAGTTCCTCTCCTCTCCCACCTGCATGCGCAAATCTTCACGCACCCAATGGATTTCCTCCGAACTTACCCGCAATGCATGTCGCAATAGCCCCGGATGATCTTCACCCTGTCCTACGTAAACAATGTTGTTGGCAGCATCCGTCTCCAATATGAAAAGTGGCAGTGCCTTGCCCCCTACCCCAAGCCCTTTTCGCTGACCCGTGGTGTAATAGTGCGCTCCCTGGTGCTGGCCGATTACTTTACCCATTGAAGGGTGGAAAGCAGGTGGGTTGGACAAACGCACGAGTTCATCCGTAATTTCTTCGCCTCTATTCGCATCGGAAAAATTCTCCGGAATTTCAACGATATCGCCAACCTTCGGCTCCAACTGCTGCTGCAGAAAAACAGGTAGTTTGACCTTCCCAATGAAGCAGAGGCCTTGTGAGTCTTTCTTCTCGGCATTCGGTAGCCCGATTTGCCGCGCAATTTCCCGAACATCCGACTTTTGCAGGTGGCCAATCGGGAAAAGCGCTTTGGCCAATTGCGCTTGTTTCAACTGGCAGAGAAAATAACTCTGGTCTTTATTGGGGTCAGCTCCGGCAAGCAATCGAAAAACCGGATTGCCGCTCGCATCGCTGATCTCCTCTTTTTTGCAATAATGGCCGGTGGCTACAAAGTCGGCGTGGAGCGACAAAGCCACCTGGAGAAACAAATCGAACTTCACCTCGCGGTTGCATAGCACGTCAGGGTTGGGAGTTCTGCCAAGGCTGTATTCCCGGAACATGTAATCGACAATACGTTCCTTGTATTGGGCACTCATGTCGAGCACCTGGAAAGGTATGCCGAGGGCTTCGGCAGCGAGCATGGCATCGTTGCTATCGTCGATCCAAGGGCACTCGTTATTAATAACCACAGACTCATCGTGCCAGTTGCGCATGAAAATACCAATGACCTCATACCCTTGCTCGAGCAGTAAATGAGCCGCTACACTGGAGTCGACTCCACCCGATAAACCCACTACGACGCGCTTAGCCATGGCCCAAAATTACATCTGAATATAAAGTTTGGGTGAAATCAACTACATTTATACAATTGAAATTTCGGTTATGCTTTCACGAAGTGGGCAACCCTTTCAATTCAATCACGTCTAACCCGTAACCCTTGTGGCAGAAACCAAGCAATTGCAGGCATTGATCGATGGCTGTCTCAAAGGAGACAGACGGTCGCAGCAGGCGATCCATAAAATGTTTTATGGAAAAATGAAAGTTGTTTGCATGCGATACACAAGGGACTCTGACAACGCTATGGATGTACTGCAGGAAGGATTTCTCAAGGTTTTCAACAACCTAGAGAAATACACCGGTGTAGGAACTTTCGAGGGCTGGATGAGAAGAATAATGGTGAATCTTTCGATTGATCGTTATCGCCGTCTTAAACACGACATGGTTTTGCTCTCCGAGCAAAACGATATCGAGAATTGGAGCGGCGGAACGGATGATGAATCGGACGATTCAGATGAGAACGAGGAGATTTATGACATTACGCCGGAGCAAATCATTGATGCCATGCAGCAATTGACACCTGCTTATCGTACTGTTTTTAATCTCTATGTGTATGAAGATTATACGCATCAGGACATTGCTGAGGCGTTGGGTATTAGCGTTGGAACTTCAAAAAGTAACTATGCTAAGGCTAAGAAAAACATGAAAAAACTGCTTACGAAGAATTTGCACACGATTAAATGAAAAAGAACTTTACGCCTTTCGAGCGGAAATTAAAAGATACGATAGAAGGGCATGAAATGCCTTATGAGCCTTCTTCTTGGATTACTTTGCAGCGCCAACTTGGAATTGCCAAAGGTGGTAATTCTGTTTGGGTTATTTCCTTGATTTCAACCGTAATCGCTCTTTCCGGAGGAGCTATTGCACTCTATCGCAACCAACACACACCAACATTTGCTCAAAAAGCCACCATGTCAGAACGGTTTGCCGTTGTCGTTACCAATACCACCAAAGGTGTAAGTCACTCCGCAACGCAATCAATTACTGCTGATGCAATTGAGGCTTCTAACACAGCGACAGAAGGTAACACTGCTCAATTGAATGCATTCTCATTGAATGGCGCTACCTATGTTTCATTGACTGAAGAAACAGCGAGCAGATTCACTCAATCTTCAGAGACAGTCGTTCAGCCGATGGAAACGAATCCGATTTCCAATGCCCCGAAACCGGACAACATCATCGAGTTTGCTTGCAACGTGCGCAAAGCTTGCCGTGGCGAAGAGGTCGTTTTCCAAACCACCAATGGCCCAAAAACGGGTAGCTACCTGTGGAACTTTGGCGACGGTCACTTCAGCGACGACATCAACCCCAAACATAAATTTGCAAAAGCAGGTCATTACGATGTATCACTTTCTATTACAAGCGATAATGGTCAGATCAACACTACGGTTGTTAACGACATGATTACAATCGATGATGCACCGGATGCTGACTTCGGATGGGAGTTTATTAATACCAATCCGAGTGCCCCAGAAGTGCGTATTGTTAACCTCACGGAAGGAGGAAAGTCATACGAATGGAGCAACGGCGTTGATTCGAAGGTGATAATAGACGGTGCAACTTTCGTTTTGCAAAATTCAGGTCGTCAAATGATCGCTCTCAGCGCGAAAAACGACGCGGGATGTTCGGATGGCGCAGTGAAGCATATTAGCGTGAATTCAGATTTTGCGCTCGGAGCCCCTGCCCAATGGTCGATTGCCGATGGTTCGTTCATGCCTCAAGGATTGAAAAAGAGTAAAGTCAATTTCACTCTTTCCATTTATGATCAATCGGGCGCCAGCGTATTCGAAACTTCTAGTCGTATCAAGGGATGGGACGGAAAATTGCCAAACGGCACTATGGCTGTTTCGGGAAGCACATACACCTACAAGGTTATCATTTCAAACGACCATAGCCTGGAACAAAAATATTTCTACGGTACATTCAACGTTTTTCCTTAACCAAAGCTCAACTGTAATCCGTGTACAGAAGAAACCGCAACAATTGTTGCGGTTTTTTTTATATTGACCCATCCCTGTGGAAACTTTGTGGATACACGTCCCGTATCAAGCTATGTTTATCTATATACTTAGCTAGTTTTACAGCCACTTAAATTGATTGTAGATTCTCTATTGTGAAATTCGTCGAATGGCTAATATCTCTTGTTTTGTGCTTGTTGAGCCTTGTGGCTTCAGCTCAATTCGTTGTTACGTCGTCCGACGAAGATGCTTGCCAATGCACAGGCGGCCTAACCATTCAACCAACCGGTTCGCAAAGCTATTCTTATCAGCTATTCGACGTTTCCGATATACCCATTGCTTCATCCTCTTCTCAAAATGGCCTCACCACAATCAATAATCTATGCCCTTCGGTTTATCATATCGTTGTAGAGTATGCGGACGGGACCATTGAAGACCAGTATTTCGAAGTTTCAGCTGGATTAAGCACGATAGGCTCTGCGCATCGAATCGTACTTTGCCTGGAGGCATATACAACCGGCAGCGGAGGAGCCATCCCCTTTGATTTGACCCCTGAACTTTCAACATTTGTTACCGGAGGCGTTTGGTACACGCCGAATGGCTTAATTATTCCGACTTCTGCATTGAGCTCATTGAACGCCTCGACAATGGAAAGCGGCTGGTATACGTACGTTACAAATTTAGGTGGCTGCGATGTGACCTCCGGTGTATACATTCAAGCCAACAATACAGGCCTGACAACCACCTATGTCATCTGCGAAACGTATGAACCTTTCGAGATGATTGACTTTATGCAGGGAACCCCCGACACAATTGGTCAATGGTTTGACACCTCGCTCAATATTGTTCCGGGTGGGATTTTTGATCCGGCTAACATGAATGATGCTCTTTTTACCTATGTGATTGATAACTTGGCGGGCTGCCAGCCTGTTTTTCGAAGCATGTTTGTTGACGAGCAAGTCCAACGCTCATCGGGCACGTCTGCTTCGATTATGGTTTGTGAAGGAAGTAGCCCTTTCAATATGCTAAACCAATTGGAAGGCACTCCCAGCGACGGGGGAAGCTGGTCGGGCCCATCAGGATTAGTGTCGCCTGCAGGATCAGATACGTTTAATCCTTCAGCTTTCCAAGAAGGTGTATACACGTATATGATCAGCTCTGCAGCTCCATGCTCTACACAAATTTCGACGCTTACAATCACTTACACGCAGGATAACCCATCGGGATTGAGCGCCGATGTTGAACTGTGCTCAACAGCGAACAACCTCAACATGCTAAACGCCCTCGACGGGAATCCGATACCCGGTGGGACATGGACTAACCAGGCAGGTGCAATTGTGGATGGCACATTCGACCCGGATACGGAGCCTGCAGGCAACTACGAATATTACTATCCAAACGTGGGATGCAATCCTGCAAACTCTGTGTTGAGCATCAGCGTGGAGGCGCCAATAAATGCTGGGAGCAATGGAAGTACAACTATTTGCCAGACCGATGCAGCCTTCAATTTAAATAGCATGCTTAGTAGCACCGCCACCAGCGGTGGCTCCTGGTCGACCAGCGGCAATGTGGTTAGCAACATCTTCACACCTACCTCATCAGGCCCGTTCAATTACACTTACCAGGTTGATGCAACGGTTTGTGCCGATGATCAAGCCAGCTTCACCGTTTTTGTGCAGCCTTCAGTTGCTGCACCATTGAGTCAGACCATTTATTTATGCAGCCTAGGAGAAGAAGTGGATCTTTCGGACTACTTCAATAACTTATCGAATGTCTATTTCGAAAATGCAACCGGCGCGCTGGTGAGCAACCTTTTCAACCCTGCATTGGAAACGAGCATGCAATTGAACGTCGTCAACCCTTCCGGTAATTCATGCCCCGATCAAGAAGGATTGCTGAATATACAAGTGCTGCAACCCATTATTGAGGACGCCACAATTCCCTTCGATGTATGCAGGAGTAACTCCTTGTTTAATCTGAATACGGCGCTGCCACCAGCTGCCATTGGAATGGGGACTTGGCTGAATTCAAGCAATGAAGTAATTTCCAATTTTGTGGCAATTGATTTTATCGGCACCGAAAGCTATGTCTACGAAGTGATTCAGCCCATTGATTGCGGCGGAGAGCGCTTGCAAATTGATCTCATCACCTATACCCCGAACGATGCCGGCGATGACGCTGAAGAAATTTTTTGTTACACAGACGGCCCGGAATTGTTGAGCGATTTTCTCCCGGAATCACAATCCGGATCAGGCGCTTGGTATTTCAATAACACACCTTTCAATTCAAACACGTTTGATCCCGGGCAAGATGCTTCAGGCACCTATGTTTATAGAATACAAGCCAACGGACCATGCCCGGCCGATGAAGCGCTGGTTGATCTCAATGTTCAGATGGGCATTAACTATAGCGCCGGGCAAGACATTCACGTGTGTGCGGGCGCATCCAATCAACTGTTGGGTAGCAATTCTGCACCCGGAGCAACCTATAGCTGGACGCCAACTTCAGGCATCGACAATGCAACAGATCCTTCACCAACGGCCTACATTCCGGCCGCGGTAAATCAGCAAACCACGACCGTTTACACCGTCTTCGCCAATGATGGAGTTTGCACCTTTACCGATTATGTATCGGTAATCGTTGAGCCGAATCCGGTAATCAATTTAAACCCTTCCTTCGACCTTTGTTTCGGGGAAACTCTTTTGCTTGATAATGTGGTCAACACAACATGCAATTGGACGCCCTCGAATTTGTTTGAAGACCCGTCATCTGAATCTCCTTCACTGCAGGCCGCATCGTCCGTTTATATTGGTGTCGAGGCAACATCCGACTTCGGCTGTGTTTCAAGCGCCTTCAGCCAAATAAATGTAAACCCACTGCCTGTATTGATTATCCAACCTTCGACCATTCGCGGTTGCAAGCCGATTGCTCTTGAAATTATCCCCTCTGCAGAGAGCCAGCATGTTGATCAGATCGTATGGAATGTAGCGGGAATTGGAACATTCATAGGCGACTCTCTCGCCATTGATTTGGTCGTTCCGGGTGTTTATGACGTTGAGGCCACTGCCATTTCAGAATACAATTGCGTATCGACATTATTCTTGGAAGAAGTCGCAGAGGTGTACCCCTCACCGGTTGCACATTTCACGCTCTCACCAACTGAATTATCCACGCTGGAACCCGAAGCAGAATTTACCAACCATTCAGTTGGCGGCTCCTACTATCATTGGTGGTTCAATGGCTTGGATGAAAGCACAGAAGAGAACCCCAGCTATAGTTTCCCAAACGAGCGAAGCGACAATTTTTATGTATGCCTGGATGTGGCAAATCAATACGGTTGTCGCGACACGACGTGTCGGTATGTATATATGGATGCTGAATATGTAGTGTTTGCGCCGAATGCATTCACGCCCGACGGGGATGGCGACAACGACCTCTGGAAGCCCGTCATTCGCGGATTTGATTCTGCGGGATATGAGTTGCGTATTTTCAACCGTTGGGGCGATTGCGTGTTCTACTCGAACAACCCGGATCAGCCCTGGACCGGCGATATTGACAACGGCTCTTACTTCGGACAGAACGAGGTTTATAACTGGCTTATCAAGTTGCGTGTTGATTATTCGGCTGAAGAAATCAATTTTTCGGGCAGTCTTTTAATGATTCGATAAAGAGTCGAACATTTTCTAGTGACCTGCGTATAGAGCAAGGTATGTTCCGGATTTCACACATTCTAAAATCACTTTTCAAGAGCCCACTTCAAGGAGCATACGTGCTTGTTGCATTACTTTTTTCAGCTCATTCTTTTGCACAGGATACGACACTTAAATCGTTACTGGTGGTGCATATGAACGCGGAATACTATTACTGCCCGGGATCTGACTTTGTGATTTCACCCGATAGCATAACAGGAGGTATTGCACCGTTTCAATACCGCTGGGAAAAAGTCGGAATACTAGTTGGCATCGAGCCCACCCTTCAGCTGAACCTTACCGACACCACTTCGATACAACTTGTTATCATGGATGCTGCCGGGAAAACGACGTCGCATTCTTTAATTCTCTATCCGCACACTCCAATTGATGCCAGCTTTGAAGTGGATGCATGGGAAGGTTGCGTGCCAGTCAATGTGTTATTTTCATCCAATTTTGTGGCCTTTCAACATGTGACCGAAATGAACTGGTTCTATGGTGATGGGGACACGGACCGGCAGCTAGCGTCGGCATCGCATACGTTTGAGGACCCCGGACTATTTACTCCAAGCCTTTCAATTACGGATGTGCACGGCTGTGTGTGGAGCGATACGCTCGAAATTGGCATTCGCGTATTTCCGACACCCATTGCATCCTATCGCGTAACCTCTGACAAACTCTATTTACCCGAAACCTCCCTTCCAATTGAAAATACGAGTATCGGAGCCGATTC
>CAMAYP010000102.1 GCA_945862415.1 Chryseobacterium gleum
AATCAAGCCTGCGGTTTTATTGCCTGATGTAAACTCAAACTTAGACTCGATGGTGGCCAAGTTCCACCCGATGGTCGATGATAGCATTCCTTACCGGAACTTGACAAACAGCGACACTAAAAAGAAGAGCCTCCACCGGCTGATACGCAAGCTGGATGTGAGCAACAGCCCGCGCTACCAGCGTACGCCGGAAGACACGTATTGCAATGTGTACTCATTCGACTACTGCTTCCATGCGAAGGTGTACCTGCCTACGGTGTGGTGGACCGACGAGGCTATTGAGAAACTGGAGCGCGGTGAGGATGTAACACCGGTATTCAACGAAACCGTAGTGCCCTGTTACTCCAATGCCATCCACGATTGGTTTTTGAAATGGGGCGAATGCTATGGCTGGAAGCACATGAGCAGCCTCACTGAAATTCAGAATAAAGTAAGCACAGAGGGCGGAGTAGGAATCATCTGCGCACAGCGCAAAATAGAGGGCCTTTCCGGACACATCGTGCCCATCGTGCCTGAAACCGAGAAGAAGAAAGCCGTGCGCGAAAATGACGAGGTCATCTACCCGTTGCAATCACAAGCAGGCAAGCTTAACTACAACTATTTCGCACGCAAACGCCGTGCATGGTGGGAACACGACCGTTATACTTCTTACGTGTTGTATTATCACGAATAGAAATCAGAGTCAAACATATATTACACAAACAACAGCCACACAGGCCAAATCAATCACACAACCATCGAAAACATGAAACATAACCCAATCGTCAAAACATACTGGGGCATTGGGTTAGAAAACGAAACGTACCTCCAATTCGAAGAATCGCTCGTCGTTACCGGTCAGTTTATCCGCGAAAAAATGGGACGCGAGCGCTACAGCATCGACTACCTCAAATGCTATAAAAAGGGAAGCCTGGAAGCGGCTCTGGCTGCGGCTTTCGACAATACCAAAAACTACCGTGTCAGCCGAATGATGAACAGTCATTCGCTGGAAAAACTGGATATTAAGTTCGAGCATAAAACCATTCAATCGGCTCCTCCATTACTCGATAATCCGCAGTATTCAGGCACGTCCATATTAGAACTGTTTCTCCAATCGCAACCCTACGCGATTCAAAGCATGCTCACACAGAAAGACAAACCCATGGGCTGCATTATCTTCGACGGTGACTCCATTGAGTTTGTGACGAAGTACTTTGAAAACCGAACGGTGCAGGAAGCTTGCAACGAGCTGAAGGCTTCTAAGCGCATCTTCCTGGAGAAACTCAACGAGTCGAAAATTTTGAAAGGCGAGTTGACCTATCCGGAATATAATATTGGTATCAACATGTTCATGTCGAACCAAAAGAATCTGGTTCTATTCAACAACGGCACCTTTCACTTTCACATCACGCTGCCTACGCCAACTGAAGACAGCAAAATCATAGACTACGCCGCATTCGACACAGCGCATTCCAACGCGATCTACATGCTGCAATGGTTCGAACCGTTCTTCATTGCAACGCTTGGAAGTCCGGATATTCTTTCTGTGATTAGTACGAAGCACAATCTCGAGGAGCAGTTTGCAGGCGGTTCTATGCGCAATGCGATGTCGCGCTATACGGGCGTGGGCACGTATCATAAGTCGATGGCGAAAGGTAAGATCCTCACCTACCCTGTCGACGATTTCCGCAAACTGCTGAAGTTTGAAAAGGCCGATAAGATTTGGTGGCGCGACCAGGTGGAAGCCGAGTTGAGCTACGATTTGCTTTCTGACTTGGGTCTCGACTTCAACCGCGAGAAACTCTACCAGAGCGGTTTAGAGTTCCGCAGTTTCGATGAATTCCCTGCTAGCTATCTACCCGAAGTATTGCACGCCATTGTGCTCATCTGCGAGCATTCAAGTCGTGTTGCGGACGTGGCTTGGGCATCCGACAGCGTGATTTGGAACAACCTAGTGTTCCGTGCACTCAAGCATGGCTTCCAAACAACGATGGAGGCAGATGAAAAACGTGAGTTGTTGGAAGACCTCCAACTGACGGATGTGTCGGCATCGCACTTCGATGGTGTTGACCGTCTCGATGCATTCTTCTTTGCAGTGCTCGAAGTATTGCACACTCGTTACAAGAACGATAATCAGTACCTCGATGCGCTTATGGGTGAAACCAAAGCAGCAGCGCCGCGCTGGGAAAACTTCAACGAGCATCAAACGGAGCAGCACCTCATACAATTGGCGGAAGTGGAGTAAACGAAACTACATTGAAGCATAAGAATCCACATTTCACCCCTTCACCATTTCACCCCTTCACCCCCTATAATATTCCCATAATTCATTCCCCTCAGGAATAAGACTCTCACAGACTGCGACAGAAGTTTGTCGCATGAAAGGACTCAACAAAGTATCGCTCATTGGGCACCTTGGAAAGGATCCCGATGTACGGATGGTGGGAGAAGGTATGCGTGTATCGCATGTATCGCTGGCCACCACCGAAATGTATCGCGACAAGGCGGGAGCGTTGAAGACGCAAACCGATTGGCACGCGCTGGTCTTGTGGGGCAAATTGTCAGAAGTAGCTGAGAAGCACTTGCACAAGGGCAACCTCGTGTATGTGGAGGGCAAGTTGAAATCACGGCACTACGACGACAAGGCGGGAACACGTCGGTATGTCTCTGAAGTCATTGTCGAACAACTCCTCATGCTGAAGTAGTCATGCAAGCAACGAAAGTGTCCTGGTCGGCCAGCCTGGTGAAGGTTCGCAAGGAGAAATGGATAGCAGTGCGCATACCGCCCGATGCGCGGTTGATAGCCCGCATCAAGCAGTTCCAGGGCGCCAAGTGGGATGCAGGGTTGCGCGCGTGGCTTGTGCCCGACACTCCTGAACATCGGCGGGCGTTTATGCTAACGGGAGAGGTTCAGCTCAGCAGTCAGCACTTGCAACATATCGAGACATTCACCTCCTGGTTGCGATCGAAGCGGTATAGCAACAATACGGTGAAGGTGTATACCGATTGCATGCGTGTTTTTCTGCGGTTCTTCAACGACCGCGACGCGCAGGAGTTGACGGATGGTGATGTAATACGATTCAACAACGAGTATATACTGGCGAACAAGTTATCGGCGTCGTATCAGAATCAGGCGGTCAATGCCATCAAGTTATTTTACAGTTCCATGGAGCACAAGCGCATGGATGTGCAGTTGGTGCATCGGCCGAAAACGGAGAAGCACTTGCCCAATGTGTTGAGCAAGGAAGAAGTGCAACAGTTGTTGAAAGCCTTACGCAACAAAAAGCATGTGGCGATGCTGGCCCTGATTTACGCGTGCGGGTTGCGTCGAGGCGAGTTGTTGAAGCTCTTACCCTCGGATGTGGATGCCAAGCGCAAAGTATTGATCATACGCCAAGCGAAAGGCCGCAAGGACCGCATAGCCCCATTGCCCGACATGATCATTGACATGCTACGCGCATACTACATAGAGAGTCGACCTATGAAGTGGTTGTTTGAAGGTCAGCAACCCGGGGAGCCCTATTCGGAGCGCAGCATTGAGTTGGTGTTCAAGAAGGCGTTGCGGCAATCGGGCGTGAAGCGACCGGCCACGTTGCATTGGTTGCGTCACAGTTACGCCACGCACCTCTTGGAAGGCGGCACCGACTTGCGGTATATACAGGAGTTGTTGGGTCACAAGAGTTCGAAAACGACGGAGATATACACACATGTGAGTACTCGCAATTTGCAGTCGATCCGCAGCCCGATCGAGGGCTTCGACCTTTGAAAATAACTCGCAACTCCTCCCCTTGCCTATATCGCCTTACCTTGTATATTCGTATGCATAAGCGAAACAAAAACGGATTTTGTGGCGTGTATAAATGAGTTATAGGGCATTTTAAAAGACGACACAACGATAACAAAACAATATGGAATATATTTCGACATCAGCACTTGCAAACGAACTTGACATCAAATCAGCCGACCTGTTCGACAAACTGAAAACGCTTGGTTGGATAGAACGAAAAAATGACAAGTGGACACTGACCGAACTTGGAAAACAAAAAGGAGGGCAGACAAGAACAAACCCAAAATTTGGAGAATTTGTTGTTTGGCCAGAAAACATTTCACTTGATGGCGGACAACAAAAAGAGAAGCCAAAACTTCTTAATGCGACAGCAATCGGCAAACACTTCGACATTTCCTCACAACGACTTAATTTGATATTTTCTGAACTTGGTTGGATAGAAAAAAATATTGCTGGTTGGCAAATAACAAAATTGGGCAAAACTTTAGGCGGCAGACAATTTGAACACGAAACTTCTGGCGGGACATACGTTTTGTGGCCCGACAACATTTTGACAAACAAAAATCTGACTTCTGTATTTAAAGAAGTTACTGTTATTGAACAACCGCTACCACAGACAACTAAAGAAGCACCTAAATCAACAAATGACAATTTCAGAGAGAAATTTCCGGCAACACTAAGGACAAAAGACGGACATATGGTTCGTTCAAGAGCTGAAGTAATTATTGATAATGCTTTGTATGATTACAAATTAGCGCACGCATACGAAAGAAAATTGCCAATCGAGGAAGATTTGTATTCTGACTTTTTCATACCGACAGAAAATGTTTACATCGAATTTTGGGGCATGGAAGACGACCCGAAATATGCTGAAAGAAAGAAAGTGAAAATTGAAATCTATAAAAAGTATGACTTCAAATTAATTGAACTAAACGACAACGACATCTCAAATCTTGACGACCACTTACCGAAAAAACTTTTAAAATATGGTATTAAGGTATATTGTCAAAGGAAAGAAAAACGCCCTATAACAGCACCTACCCAAAAGGCGGGGTTTTGTGTTCCAAAGACAGTTTTGTGGTTAATCAAACATTAGTTTTTCAAATCAAGTTTTGTGGTAAAAGTCCCGCCCTTCGGGTAGCTGCAAAACGTTATGGGAGATGGTCGAACATAGCGCTTATTTCCGAAGGTGATTTTGTGAAATCCAACAACTCCCCTACCATCGCGTCTGCTCGGTTGCGATAAGCGAAACATGACCAACGGCCGTAATTAAAAAATACCAGGCAGCTGTATGATCTGAATGAACCTGCAATACAACAAATAGAAATGTTTGCTTACGGCTCCCCTTTTGCAATCGCCGCCACATGTAACCTCCCATAACATATGCTTAACGCCAGCCCGGCAGTTGGTGGTTCTATCTAAAATTCGGTCATGGTTGAACATGGTGCTTCGCGATAAGCGCGGTCGGGTTTTATGCCAGGCCTATGGATAGCATCGGACAGTTAGCAGCAACCCTCTGTTTGCTATGAGAGTTAAGTTCTTTACCTTTGAGCATGCAGGATAAGAGGCTATACATAATAAGCGGTTGTAATGGAGCTGGAAAGACTACAGCCTCATTCAACATTCTTCCTGATCTTCTTAATTGCAAAGAGTTCGTAAACGCTGACGAAATTGCCCGAGGACTTTCACCATTTCAGCCGGAAAAAGTTTCAATTGAAGCCGGAAGATTGATGCTCAAACGAATTGAAGAGTTAATAAACTCAAACCAAGATTTCTCTTTTGAAACAACACTATCGTCAAAGTCGTTCATACATACGATAGAAAAAGCTAAGTCAAAAGGTTATTATATCACACTGATTTTCTTTTGGCTTGAATCGGTTGAATTAGCAAAAGACAGGGTTCAAAAAAGAGTACTTGAAGGAGGACATAATATTGAACCTGTTGTTATTGAAAGAAGATATAAAGCTGGAATTAAAAATCTTCTTCATCTGTATTCAGAAAGAGTTGATTCTTTGCTGATCTTTGATAACTCTACACCGGAATCTGAATTGATTGCAGAAAAAGAAATTGAAAACGAAAGTTTCACAATACATAATTCTCAAAAGTTCAACAAATTAAAAACAATTTCAGATGAGCAATAATGAGAGAGAAATTCTAAAAGAAAAAATTATAAGAGCTATAAAAATCTCTTCCCAGAAACTGATTGAGAAAAAGAAAGCTCTAGGTCAAAAGCTTGTCATAAGTGAAGAAGGAAAAATTAGAGTAATTGAGCCTTAAATAACACAGGGCAGCTGCCAACAGCGGTTTTGCGCAACGCGGAGATTTGTGGTTCTAAAAGTCATCAAGTTGGTTGAGAAATCTCGTTACTTTTGATACATTCAGAGTCCTGAAAACAGCGCTGCGCTTAGCCAGAAACCTTTATAGTTGATGTCGATCACTTTCTTCCCTACTTGAAAAACTGAAAATTGTGAATTTGGACAGGATAAAAGGATACAATTCAGTTAACCTTCGATTGGGATACGCGATGTTAGAAATCCGGAGTCCAAAAGACTTAATAAACTATGGCGATGAATAAAGAAAACAAATCATTTGATGCTGTTCTGATGATGCGTGAAATACGTGACCGAATTAGCCAAGAAACTCAAAACATGTCATTCGAAGAGTTGAAGGCTTACATCAATAAGAAGCTCGCTGAGCCTTCTACGGACCTCGGTAAAGCATCCTGAACGACAATCGAGTCGTATTTAACATCAAGGGAAACAATTACAGTCTCGTAGTCCGAATTAACTACGATTACGGCATTGTTTGGGCTCTCCTGTATTTATGGCCTAATCGCTCCATTACTGGCCACTACCAAATCAAGAACATTACTCCTTCACAAATCGCATCGTTGAAGTGCCCTCTTCGGCAGCGATGCGCACAAAGTAAATACCACACTCCAAGTGAGCAGTATCCAGTGTCTTGCTGTCTAACACATCGATCTGAACCTGTTTGCCATCAATCGCAAAGACACTGCAATTCGCAGCTGTTAGGGGTTGTGAAAATCCACGTATCATCACTTTATCCGTTGTCGGATTGGGATAAACTGAAATCTCTTCCGCTATTAAATCGTCCACATCACTCGCAAGGATTCGTCCGTTGATGTCGTATTGCATGAAGAACTCCCATATTTTTTTCGAAGCACTGAAATCGTTGTTTGTCACACCAATGGTAAAGATTGAGCCCGGCCAAGTATGCCCGCCATCTATTATTTGATAATGCTCCACATCAACGCCATTATCACCTCCCGAATAAAGGGAATGAACGGCAGTGCATCCATCGACTAAGTTCACATTGGGAACATCCGTGATCTGAGGAGTGGATGTGCAATTATTGAAATCGACCCAATAGGATATGACATTCGGGATTGCCTCCATCAATGCATTTCCATCATAGGGCACCGTTTCATCAGCCGTGCCGTGAATTTCTAAAACGGGCATGGGATGTTGTGCGTTGCACGTTAGTGATTGATTCACATTCATCGTTCCTGTAACCGACGCAATTGCCGCAATGCGCTCACTCAGGGAACAAGCAAGCGTATAGCTCATAAATCCACCATTCGACATGCCGGTGCTATAAACACGGTCCAAATTGACGGAATAAGCCTCCGCTAAAGAATCAATCAAGGCGCCGGTGAAACCAATATCGTCCACTGTTCCACCCCACCCCGAATTCCAATAGGTCTCGCCTGTAGGATCGAGCGTTCCCAGAGGGTGCACCAGTAAAAACCCTGCTGTATCAGCTATTGCACGAAAATCCCCGTAGAACATTTGCTCAAACGCATTGCTTGTGTATCCGTGAAAATTCAATACCAACGGTGCCGGTGTTCCGGGTGTGTAGCTCGCCGGAACATACAAGATGTAAGAGCGCGTCAATCCGTCGTGCTGAAGTGTTCCATTAATAGTTTGCTGTCCGAAAGCTGCAAACGGAAGGAGGAAGAATAAAATGAAATATCTCATGCCGAAATGTACGGGAAATTCGATTGCTTGCAGTTCAACCAACATGTAAATGATTTCCGAGCTTCATGGGAAGTCAATGTCAAGGAATGCAATTGGAAAGACATTCATCAGTGTATTCGGTACCGGCTCTAATACACGCTCAACTGAGCGTTGAAAATTGACCTATGCGCGCCGATGGATATCGCTCTTCCAATATCTTCGCGGAGCATGACCTACTTCATTCAATCGCACCAATTGCAATTCGTTTTGCCGGAGGTATCACAAATCCTTTCAACCCGATGAAAACACTACCCTTCACCCTCGCCGCCTATGCAATGCTTTCATTCGCTTTCACAGGAACCGCCCAAACCATCACTTGCGATTTGTTTACCGTCACAGGCCTAGAGCCCGACACGTTTGACGTAAACAGCACGCTCATAAATATCGAGATGGCAGGTGGTGTTTCCGACTTTGCCAATTACCCCTATATCCCATCCATCACCGACTGCAATGGAGATACCGTTGCTACAGGAGGAATGTTCTTCTTTGGGCAGATTGGAGGCACTGAGCAAGGTTACCCCGTGAGTCTCCTTGCCGAGGATGTTTGCCTTCCGCTCACCATCGAGTTTGTGTTTGGCAATGACTTATTTGAAAACGATACGTGCCTTTTCACCTATGGAACCTCTGGTCTTTCCTCCACGTTCAATGCAATCAACCAACTCGAGGTATTCCCAAACCCGACGCAAGGTATTCTTCAAATTGAAACATCCTTCGTGCATCCAGGCACACCATATATCGTAAGCAATCAAATGGGAAGTATTGTGCTTCAAGGGACTTTGAATTCCACGAACACACCCATGGACATGAGCGGATTTAGTTCAGGCATCTATATGTTGCGGGTGGGGAATGAAGTGGTGAAGGTGGT
>CAMAYP010000103.1 GCA_945862415.1 Chryseobacterium gleum
ATATTCGAACCGTGGAAAAAACATTTGACATCGTAATCGTTGGCGGCGGCATTGTTGGCGCAGCCACACTCTACAAAATCCAGGTTGCATACCCTCATCTTCGCATCCTCTTATTGGAAAAGGAGAGGCACCTTGCCGACCATCAAACAGGCAACAACAGCGGTGTGATTCACTCGGGCATTTATTACAAGCCCGGCTCGCTGAAGTCAGTGAATTGTGTGAACGGCAGAAGGGAGTTAGTGCAGTTTGCCAAAGAATATGGCGTGAAACACGACATCTGCGGCAAGCTCATCGTTGCCACCAACGAATCGGAGTTGCCCAATATGGAGAAGATTTGGAACAACGGTATAGCCAACGGTATTGAGAGTATGAGCAGAGTAACGCAGAAAGAAATTAAAGAGATAGAACCATTCTGCGAGGGCATATCGGGATTGCACATTGGGTGCACAGGCATCATTGACTTTCGCGGAGCTACAGAAAAAATGGCGGAGATAGCGCTTGGCAAGCAATCAGGTAGCGAAGTGCATACAAGCGAAGAGGCAATTGCATTCGAGCGCCAAGGAGATGTTTCGCTCGTTATCACAAACAAAGGAAGATATCTAGCGAAGCGAATGATTTTCTGTGGAGGCTTGCAGGCCGATCGTTTGGCAAAAAAAGATGGTGTTCGCCTTAAAGAAAAAGTAGTGGGCTTCCGGGGCGATTATTACGAGCTCACAGAGCAAGCCAAGCATAAAGTAAAGCACCTCATTTATCCGGTTCCGAACCCTGACTTTCCATTTTTGGGTGTGCACTTCACGCGCATGGTAAATGGTGAAATCGAATGCGGTCCGAATGCCGTTTTTACTTTCAAGCGCGAAGGCTACGGGAAGACCGATTTCAGTTTGCGCGACACCGTGGATGCACTGAGCTATATAGGCACATGGAAACTTTTCATGAACAACATGAAATTCGGCATCGACGAATACCGCAGAGCTTTTTCGAAGCGCCTGTTTTTGAAAACACTTCAGACACTGGTTCCGTCATTGACCATGGATGACATACATCCCGGAAGAGCCGGTGTCCGCGCCTTATTGTTGCGCGAGGATGGCGACACGCGCGATGATTTCCGCATTGAGTACACGGATCACAGCATACACGTCTTGAACGCACCGTCACCGGCAGCAACAGCCGCCTTAGCGATTGGCGACAACATCAGGGAAATGGCCGAAAAGCATTTCGGATTGAAATAAAAAAAGGGGCGGTAATCACCGCCCCTTTTCATTTTATCCCGAAGGACAATTATTTCTTAGGCTCTTCAGCCATTGCGATCGTTTTCACTTTCTTAGACTTCTTGCTGTCAGTTGCTGCCTCAGCAGAACCACCCTTTTGGCAGCATGAACCTGAAGCACTGGTAGTGCCTTTGCTGCAGCATGAACCACCGTTGCCTTTGTTGCAAGACTTTTCTGTGGCAACCGCACCGGTAGCAGTTGTTTCACACTTAGCACCTGTTTGTGCAGCTGACTTTTCGCACTTCGCCTTATCGGCCTCAGAGCACTTGATTGTTTCTTGTTTGGCCGATGTTCCTTGAGCAGCAGCTTGAGTACATTGGGCACTGGCAACTCCGCAAATTGCAACGAAGGCCAAAAGAGCAAAGAATTTTTTCATTGTATTGGTTTGAGTTTACTATACTTTTTTTAGAGGGAGTCTTCCGACATCTCCGAGGCGAATATACGCCTAAACAGAACTACACTATCCGGGAAACCTAAAAGGGTAAATTTTAACAGTCCAAGACTATTTACGCCAATAGTTTCATAACTCTTCGAACGCGGCCCCAACACCGCTGTATAGATGCTAACTTAGTGATGGTAAATTGCACCCCATAAGGCGGCTCTACATGTCTGAAATCAAGAACACTCTAAAAGAAAGCAACACGGGCGAATCTTCTGCATTGAGGATTAACTCGACGCGTGCCGACGAGTTTTTGCGGGCATTGGATGAGCGACCCAAAGAGCAGTGGGCCTTTGTTTATCAGGCCATTATTGTTTCCCTTGTGGTTCATATTTTCATTTTGTTTGTTACCCAAATGCTAACGGAAGACCACCGGGCCAAAGAGGAGGAAGTGCAATACGAGGAATTGTCGATGGAGATGCTAAGCGAAGAGCCTTTACCCGAAGAACCGCAGGAGCAGCAAACAGATCAGAATGCCGCATTGCGCAACCTTGTGGCCAATGAAAACTCTGAACGCACTTCGGATGCCCGAAGCTACCGGGGCATGAGTTCATCTCAGATGAAAGAGCAGGTCTACAACGACCTGAAAGCTATGGAAGCCGAGGAGTTTGCCAAACTCAAGGATGGTTCTCCCGACTACACCGTCAGACAAAAATCGGAAGGAGGTCAACAAGAGAAAAGCAGCTTCCAAAAAGGAGAAAACGACTGGTTTAAAGAGCAGCAGAACAAAAGCTACAGCGGTCCGGTAACAGCATCTTTCAACATGAAAGGTCGCGAACCGCTAGACAACCCCATTCCCACCTATCGCTGCAAAACCAACGGGGTTGTAGTGGTTTTAGTGAGCATTGACGAAGCGGGTAAAGTGGTCGACGCCCGCATACAGGAAGCATCGTCTTCAACCAATACCTGTTTGCGGGAAGAATCGGTTAAGTACGCGAGCAAATGGCGTTTTGACTACAGCGGTTCCAAGCGCAAGCAAGACGGCACCATCACATTCACATTCAACAAGCAGTAATTAGAAGCCAGCGCCTTCAGCGTAGTCCTTCAGGTAAGCGAAATGAGGAGTCAGTTCACCTTGTAGGGTGGTTTCGGTTGCATGCCAAATTATTTCCTGTGTATCGCCCTGCAGCATATGCGGGAGCACATGGCGAATAAGCTCATTGCCGAAATCTTCCGATGCGTCTTTAGGCAATTCGCATGGGAGATTGTCGATAGCCATTACACAAATAGCATCCTTTTCATTCCATTCGCACTCCAGACCAGTTGATGTATCGTAACCATAGAGCGGATTCGCAATGGTAGAAGCTCTTAGGGTTGAGGCAATTGGGCCGTTTACATCGCAGCTTACATCGGCGATAACCCGACACTTCCAATTCGGATGCTGAAGATCATGTTGTGTGATGAGTACCGGATTTCCGGAAGCCCAGAGGTGGCAAGCGATGTATAAATCGCTTGAACGTGCAGTATCGGGAAGAGTAGATTGATAGAGTTGCGGATTATTGTAGAAATCGGTTTTATCAAAGCCGCCGCGATCTTTTCGGACGTAATAATCGGCCGTATCGAGATGAGTATAAATCGGTTCATTCCACTCTTCATTCAAGAATTCCGCCTCACTTACTCTGCGCAATGGCAACAGCTTTAGAATTTCTTCAGCGCCATGCCCAACCCTGCCAAAGCCTGTTACAACCACACGCATATTGGAGGGGAGCTTAATGGTGGAAAGTTGCTGCTCCAGTTCCATCCTGTCGGCGCATTCATGAGGTGCCTTAATACTGAAAAGCTGGTGTTTCAAACCAAACGTGCGAAACGCGTGGTAGGCGCCTACTATACCGGCATACCGACCAAAGCCAATCAGTCTTTTTTTGTTGAGGTCTTTAATTACTTCATAGTCGATGAGGCGAATCTTTCTATCCAGAATAGCCTTCAGCAACTTCGCGTTGTAGGGCTGTTTTTTAAACGTATGGGAGAAGAACATGTATGACTTACCCGGTATGAGCATTTCGACAGGCACTTCCTTTACACCAATGATTAAGTCACAATCCGACAAATCTTCCTGGAGCACTATTCCTGCTGCTGTGTATTCGGCATCCGTATATCTGCGAATGGGGCTGGGCTGCACCACCACGTCGACTGCCATTTCAGCCTTTACCATAGCACATTGCTGGGGTGTAAGCGCCACCCGATGATCGGGCGGGACTTTTCCTTCACGGATAATTCCAATTTTCTTGATTGTCATTGAATCAATTTTCGGCAAAAATACCCTTTGCCGGCGGCACTCTTCAGCGAAAAGAAAAAAGCTTGTGGAATGGATTAGTGTAAATTGTGAGGATAAAAGCGCAGGGGCCAATTATCTTTGCGGCGTTCTTTGACATTATTCCTATTGCCTTGTAAAACTGCGCAAGCAGCACAAGCAAGAAATTTGGGCCCGTTCCCCGGATTTGACAGCAAGAAGAATAGCTGGGCAAGCATGCAGAGCGTTTTGCAGGATAGCTCTTAAATCTGAAACTGCAAGTCAGAAATGACAACACTTCTTACGCGCTTGCAGCCTAATCACCGGGTGTGATTACGCCTAATTTCGGACTGGGTCCGGAACAAGCACTGTCTCGTCGGATGACCCCGCTCTTGGTCGCCGGCAATGAGGCTTCATCAAAGAGAGATCGCGAGAACCGAAGCTTGTAGGCAATCGTTAAAAACTCAAAGCTAAGTGGAGGTTTGGCTGTTCGTGGCCTGCCCTTCATCGAAAACCAATTGCGAACTAAGCATGTAGAAAACTTAGAAATTCCTTGTTTGGACGTGGGTTCGACCCCCACCGGGTCCACCAAAAAAATGAGCTTCGGCTCATTTTTTATTTTAGGGCAATTAGCTCAGTTGGTTCAGAGCACTACCTCGACAAGGTAGGGGTCACTGGTTCGAGCCCAGTATTGCCCACCACAATTGTCTTCAAAAGAAAGAGCCGGAAAAACCGGCACTTTCTTTTTTCATTCGTCTTCCTTTTTTCGGAAATCAAAATTGTATGCAAGAGACGCCTGCAGTGTATGATTGCGCTCGGCTTGAATACCATCTTTCTTGACGATGTACTGATTGAGGTATCCCAGTTGAATATTGCACGCGGCGTTGAAACGCCATCCCAGTGCTGCATACAGTCGGTTCTGATCCAAAATGTTTTTGGCAATTCCTCTTCCGAATCCCAGAAAGGGTTCGTCGTATGCCGCAAAGAACAACGTGTTATCTGCCATTTCTTTTCTGGACAAAGGAACCATCAGCAAAAGGCGATAGCGCACACGCTGACGGAAGTAGAACCCATCCTGTGCGTAAACTCCTTCGGCGTTCTTCACCCAATTCTCTATGAAACGCTGCTCCAAGCGATATCGGTTCTGAACATCGACACGACCAACCTTCGATTTTGTGATAATCTGCTGCCAGATTCGGTGTTCATTATTTGAATGCGCTATGGGTTGATCGCCGTATGGGTATGAACGAATCCAAGCGTAACCGGCGGTGTATTGAACACCATTCTTGGCGTAATAATCAACCCCCAATCGCAACAATGATTGCTGCCAGTTCTCAAACATATCAGCCCGTCGCCATTGATATTCGGTATGCAATCCCCAGCGATCTGAAATGCGGTGGTTTCCGAAATACATGAGCCATGCGTGCTGCTGATTGGCAATACTCTTTTGAGATCTCAAACAGAGCGTGGTTAGACTAAAAAAAAATAGTACTACTATTTCTTTAGCAAATGGCTTCACGACTCAGCAGGTAACAACTTCGCTTCACACGAGCCAAAGCCAATGCGCACTCCATCACGCTCTGCATAGCCGCGCATGATTACAGCATCACCGTCTTGAATAAACGTTCGTTGTGAGCCGTCGTTCATTGCAATAGGCTTGGTGCCCTTCCAGGCAATCTCGAGCATGCTTCCATACGAACCTTCATGAGGCCCGCTGATGGTACCGCTAGCCATCATATCGCCGCAACGAATGTTACACCCGTTTACGGTGTGATGGGCCAGTTGCTGCGTCATGTTCCAATACATGTATTTGTAGTTGCTGTTCGAAACAACCGTTTCCTCGCAATTCTCCGGCTTGATGGCCACTTGCAGATGAATGTCGATATTCTTCCTGCCGTCGTATTCCAAGTATGGCAGCACCTTCGGCTCTTGAACGGGGCCGGGCACTCGAAACGGTTCTAACGCATCCAACGTAACAACCCACGGCGATACAGTTGATGCAAAGTTCTTGGCCAAAAACGGTCCGAGGGGAACATATTCCCAACGCTGAATATCGCGCGCACTCCAATCGTTGAAGAGCAACATTCCGAAAATATAGTCGTCTGCTTCAGCGGTTGTTATGCGTTGCCCGAGAGGTTTTCCATCAAACGTTACAAAGGCCATTTCCAATTCGAAATCGAGTTGCTTCGTGGGTCCGAAGGTGGGCTGTGTTTCATCGCTTGCGTTCACCTGCCCCATGGGACGGCGAATAGGTGTTCCGCTAATAACAATGCTGGAAGCCCTTCCATGATATCCAACCGGCAAATGTTTCCAATTGGGTAGAAGTGCTTTTGCGGGGTCGCGAAACATGGTGCCCACATTGCGTGCATGATCCTCGCTGCTGTAAAAGTCGGTATAGTCGCCAACGTTTATGGGCATAAGCAGTTGCACCTCATTTTGGCGAAACAATACCTGACGCACATGATGCTCCTTGTCGCGCAGATCGGGCATATCGCTTCGAAGCAATTTCGAAATACGATTGCGCAATTCGCGCATGGCTTGCTTGCCATGTCGCATGCAACGGTTTAATGTTGGGCTTACCATGTCTTCCAGAGTAAATGGCAGGTTCTCCAGATAACCCATCACGTGCAATGCCTTCAAGTCGATGAGCTGCTCACCGATTGCACAGCATACGTGCGGAAACTGGCTTTCGGTGCGAAACACTCCGAAAGGCAAGTTTTGTATTGGAAAGTCGGAACCTTCGGGTACATGCACCCATGAGCGTAGAGAAGGATCATTTGCTTTAATTTCTACCATAACCGAGGATTTGAGACAAACTTACACCGAAAGCAACCAACGAAACACAAGTAGAATTACCTTCGGGCAATCCGAAAATCATGAAACACATTTACGTTATTCTTGGGTTTCTTCTTTTGGCAGCGCACACTACTGTTTGCCTGTGGAATGCTTTTCAAACAGACAGTTCTAGTCACGGGTCAATTTTCAAGTGTGCACAGCCGCTTTTCAAGCAGCCTTGGCGTGAAGTCGGTTCCGACCATTCAACCTCCACCATGGAGCTCGAGTGCAGAACATTTCAAGAAAGAGGCTGGTCTGACTGGCACGATGCAACGGGTCATTTTGAATACGACCCTTCTTCACCGGTTGAGCGACTTGAACAAGGAATCAACGATGAGTTGCGCTGGCAGTTGAGCCGCAACCTATACAGCGAAAACGGACGTGTGCAACTCGAGCGAATTACTGAAAGCGCTGCATATGGCAAAGCACTGTATTACGCCATGCGCATGGAAAAAAATCATTCCGGCTCCATGCCCGACTCAGTCCAGCTTCGGTTGGCCATTCAATTCGTACCGCCTACCGATCAAGCCCAAACCATTCAAACAACGCATCTGAATTTCCCTGTTTACAGCGCACCATGATGGACCGCATAACATCCTATTACTTTCAGTTTGCCGAGCATCGTGCGCTTCGGTTCATGCCGCGCATTATCTACGGTTTTTTGTTTGTGCTTTGGCTTATAACCCTACCCTATTCAAGTTTGGTATGGGGTGCCGACAACGTGCTCTTTCGTTTTGGTTTGGTTGATTCACTGCTCGACAATGCAGTATTGCGACTCTACTATCAGCCTGAACTTTTCCCTTGGATTTACTATACGCACCCCATTTTTCTTTTACTCAGCCTGCGTAATTCAGCATACTCGTTTATACCTCGCACACTCGCCTGGTTTAGCGGTTTGATGTTGTATGCTGCAGCAGAGAATTTGTTTGGAACAGGTGTCATTCTCCTGCTACAAACAGCCTTTCTTCTCATACCTGTTCACTACGAAAGCACCTCCACTGTGCGGTTATGGTTCAATAGCCTGAGCATGCTGGCCATTCGCATTCAGACCATTGTGATATTGATAGTGATAGGACTGTTTGCCTGGGGATCAGCGCAATGGAAAGGGGGCGATGCCCTTTACTATTGGATGCATCAAGGCTATCAATTCCGATTGATTGCAGGTGAATCTGCTCGAGAAGCAACGGGAGTATTGCACGCTTTAGGTCTTGTGTGCATCGGGCTTTTCACTTTGATGCCGTTCACCTTGCTGATAAGACACACTCGATTTTACAGCACACTTGTATTGCTCGTAATAGGAACAATATCGGTGTTGTTTCTCACCAACATGGCAACAGGATTTGCCATCATCAGTTTAGCACTGCCTTGGATTGATGCCCGGGAGCGTTACGATTAAAGAAGCTCCGTAATTATTTTCTCAACAGAATAACCCTCGGCTTCTGCCTTGTAATTGCGAACGATGCGATGGCGGAGAATTGGCTGTGCAACTGCGCGCACATCTTCAATATCGGGGCTGTATTTCCCTTTTAGAGCCGCAACGCATTTCGCACCTACAATCAAGAATTGAGAAGCACGTGGACCCGCGCCCCAACTCAGGAAGTTATTGATCATAGCGGGAGCCAATTCATTTTGCGGACGAGTCTTAGCAACAAGTTTAACAGCGTACTCAATCACATTGTCTGCCACAGGCATCTTGCGAATAAGCTGTTGGTAGAAAGCGATTTCCTGACCGGAAACAACACTGTTTATCTGAGGTACCACATTGGACGTGGTCGATTTCACGATTTGAATTTCATCGGAAAGTGTCGGATAGTCAACCCACACATTCATCATAAATCGGTCAAGCTGCGCTTCGGGGA
>CAMAYP010000104.1 GCA_945862415.1 Chryseobacterium gleum
GCATTTGAACCCGGGTTTTACAACGTCGTGTGTCAGTTTAGCAATCCGGTTTGCTATGTGTGTGAGCACAAGCCTATTCACATATCGGCATCACCCAACGGAAGCGTTGTTGTGGAAAATGATGAGCTCATTTCACTGGGTGAATTCGATTGCCAATGGTTCTTCAATGCTTCACCAATAGATGCTGCAACGCAAACGAATATCACCATTCAGGGCGATGGTATTTACCAGGTGCTGTGGACCAACAACGACGGTTGCACCGCATGGAGCGAAGAGGTATTGATTAGTTTAATAAGTGAAAACGGTCGGTCGATGAGTGTGTATCCGAATCCGGCGAATGGTCTAGTAAACATTCAACTTCCCGGAGAAAATTGCACACTCAAGGTTTATGACACAAGCGGAAAGCTGTTACAAGAGATACCGATATTCAGTAGCAACAATACGGTAGATTTCTCATCATACCCTTCCGGTTCCTATGTGTTGCGTGCCGTTAGCAGCTCAGCTGTGTACAGCGCGATTCTTCACATCCAATAAAAAGACTTCGACTAACGAAACACCACACGCTGTATCGCCGTGTGCACGCCTTTCGACAATACAACGGTATACAAACCGGCAGCCTGATGTTCGATGGGCAGCAAGTGCTTGCCCGAAGAAAGAACACCGTCGTGAAGCACTTCTACAAGCTGTCCTTGCGAGTTGAACATCTCGATGCGCATGCGGTCACTTCCCTGTTGGAACACATCGAGGGTCATGCCTTCGTCGGATGGGTTGGGATACACGTTGTAGTAAAACAACGGTGTAGCCTCGCGAATGCCCGTCGGGAAAAGTCCGTAGATGTTGATGTCGTCGAGGTAGAGGTTGTTTCCGCCGTAACTCGTAAATTCAAACTTCACCCGGAAGCGATCGCTGAACCACGACTGATTGATCAACTGAATTTCTTCTTCCGACCAATCGTCGATACCCGAAGGTACGAAGAAGGTGTTGGTGTTTGCTGTAGTAGGTAAGTTGGTCAATCCCTTGTGCAATTTGCGCTGGCTCCAGGTAAGACCACAGTCGGAAGAAGCGCTGATGCGCAAACGATCATCCGTTTCGTTGGTGCGATTGGCCCACGACCATTTGTAGGTGATGTAAGCTTCTTCTGCCCCGGTGAGGTCGATGGTGGCGGTGTAAAACTCATCCGTGTTTCCATCTTCAACGGTGAAGTTGCGCAAACGCAGCGACTTGCTGCCGCTGTAAAACGCGTTGGGTGTTACCTCCCATGTTTCGTCGTCGTTGATGTTGTTGGTGATCCAGTTGCCCGGCCAGTCGCCTTCAAAACCTTCTTCCAGCGGCGACTGCAACATGGCGTTGGTCAACACACGCACAAAGGCAGTTTCAGTAGCCGACAGATTCTGCGCGCCGTTGCTCACGGTAAGCGACACGTTATAAACGCCCGGCTCAGCATAGGTGTGTGCCGGATTTTTATGTACCAAGGGATCTGCTCCAGTCAAGGTTTGTCCATCGCCGAAATTCCAGGTCCACGACGATACGTTGTGATAGGAATTGTCAAAAAACGAAACCGTATCGCCCGCACAAACCGTGAATTGTGATGAAGAGAAAGACACCAAACAAAGCGGCGGATTCAACACGCCTGTTTCCTCCAGGTTAGCCTGCGTCCAGAGCTGATTGCGCTGCGCCGTGTTGCTCTGCAGCGCTGCACGCATGCGCGCGCCCTGCCCTTGTGTAAACATGCGGCTGCAGTAGGAATACTCCATGTAGTTCTGCACATTGTCTTGAGCACTTCCGCATGAAGCGCCATTTACGTTGCAGCTGGTCCAACCGATTGTATTGGGTGTGTCTGTTACGTTGTCGTCGAAGTCGCAGTTGCTGGCTTCACCGGGAGAGTTTGTTGGCCCCCACGTGTGATACAGGTTTAGCCAATGGCCAATTTCGTGCGTGAGCGTGCGTGAACGAATGGGCGAGCTCGTTCCGATAGAACCTACATAATCGCTTCGCATTACAATGCCGTCTACAAACGCACCCCAGTTTCCATTTACGTCGCCGGGTAGGTTTGTGAATCCGGCTACTCCACTCCCTGCATCGGCGCATACCCACACGTTGAGGTAGCTGTTGCGTGGCCAGTTCGAAAGGGCTTTCATGTCGGAGTTACCACCGTCGTTGGTGAGCGGGCTTACCACGCGGTTTATGCCGCTGTGGCAATTGCCATCGGGGTCGATGGTGGCCAGGCGAAATTCGATGTAGGTATCTGCAGCAATGTCATCGAATGAATCAACGATATCAGCGGTGTCCGCATTTTGCTTGCGGAAATCACGGTTCAGGATGTTGATGGCGTCGTTTACTTGCTCCTGCGTGATGTTCTCGTTTCCGTTTTCATGTATAATATGAAACACCACGGGTATGATGTACAGCTGACTTCCACCACGCTGCCCTTCCATTTCGCGGGTAAAACGCTCCAGCTCTCGCGTATCGCTTTCACAAGCCCCTTGAGCGTGCGGATAGGTCGAGAAAAGGCGCTCGCGGGCGGCTGTTTGCCCACAGAAGTAGGTTGTGTGTTGCTGAGCGTTGGCTTGAATACCAATGAATGCCAATAAAATTAAGTAGATATTTTTCATAGTCTGGGTGATGCGGAGTTCAAAAGTACGATGATGCGGCTTAGACAGATACAGATAACAGACCCCAACCCCTCATGCTTGGGTGTTTTGGCCTATCTGTGCGTACTTTCGCAATCCGTTTGAATATCACCAATGAGTCAGAAGAACACACGCAATTTTTGCATCATCGCACACATCGACCACGGCAAAAGCACCTTGGCCGACCGTTTACTTCAGGTAACCAAAACCGTTGATGAACGCAAGCTCGTTGCACAAACCCTTGACGACATGGATTTGGAGCGCGAAAAGGGCATTACCATCAAGGCCCACGCCATCCAGATGAACTACACGTACAAAGGCGAGAAGTATGTGCTGAACCTCATCGACACGCCGGGCCACGTCGACTTCTCATACGAAGTTTCGCGTTCTATCGCTGCTTGCGAAGGCGCATTACTCATTGTCGATTCAACACAGGGTATTCAGGCTCAAACGATTTCGAACTTATATCTCGCGCTCGAACACAACCTACACATCATACCGATTCTCAATAAACTCGACCTGCCCAACGCAGAGCCCGAGATAGTGAAAGATCAGATTGTGGAGTTGATTGGTTGTGAGCGTGAGGAAATTATACATGCGTCGGGCAAAACGGGGTTAGGCGTCGACGATATTCTCGCAGCCATTTGCGAGCGCATACCCGCGCCTAATGGCGATCCGAAAGCGCCATTGCAAGCGATGATCTTCGATTCAGTGTTCAACTCGTTTCGCGGCATCATTGCCTATTACCGCATGAAAAACGGTGTGCTTCGCAAAGGCGACAAGGTAAAATTCATGAACCTCGATACGGTTTATGCGGCAGATGAAGTGGGCATCATGGGCCTCACGTTGCAACCCCGCGACGAAGTGCGCGCCGGCGACATTGGCTACATCATTTCCGGTATTAAAAAGGCAACCGAAGTAAAAGTGGGTGATACCATCACACACCTCGAAAACCCTTGCACAGAAGCCGTAAAAGGTTTTGAAGAAGTCAAGCCCATGGTATTCGCCGGTCTATATCCTGTGGATACCGACGACTACGAAGACCTACGCGCTTCGATGGAAAAACTTCAATTGAACGACGCATCGCTCGTGTTTGAACCCGAGAGCTCACAAGCACTTGGCTTTGGTTTCCGTTGCGGATTCCTCGGAATGCTTCACATGGAGATTATCCAGGAGCGTTTGGAACGCGAGTTCAACATGACGGTGATTACGACTGTTCCCAACGTGTCGTATTACGCCTATACCTCGAAAGGAGAAAAAATCGAAATACACAATCCTTCCGGGCTTCCAGACTCCAATAAGTTGGATTATGTGGAGGAGCCATACATCAAAGCACAGATCATAACGAAAGGAGATTTCGTAGGCGCGGTAATGACCTTGTGCATTGAAAAGCGAGGTGTCATTGTGAACCAAACCTACCTTACTTCTGACCGTGTCGAGCTCACGTTTGAAATGCCACTCGCAGAAATCGTGTTCGACTTCTACGATCGTCTAAAGACCATTTCGAAAGGGTATGCCTCATTTGACTACCACCCTATCGGTTACCAGCAAAGTGATTTGGTGAAGATGGACGTGCTACTGAACGGTGAACAAGTAGACGCGCTATCAGCGCTGATACACCGCGATCACGCATTCGATTTGGGTAAAAGAATTTGTATCAAACTGAAAGAGTTAATCCCTCGCCAGCAATTTGAAATTGCGCTACAGGCCGCTATTGGCGCGAAGATTATCGCCCGTGAAACCATCAGCGCACTGCGCAAAGACGTTACCGCAAAGTGTTACGGTGGTGACATTTCCCGTAAGCGTAAGCTCCTCGAAAAACAGAAAGAAGGTAAGAAGCGCATGCGCCAAGTAGGAAGCGTGGAAGTACCGCAAGAGGCGTTTCTGGCGGTGTTGAAGTTGAACTCGTAAACTTCAACCGCAACCTATCCTGACTTACCCTGCGTTCCGCCGCGCTGCCGCGCGTCCTCGCACGCCTATGAACAACTAGCCTTTTTTCTTGAAGTGCAGTTGCTTCTTCTCCGGCTTAGGTGGTTGCGGTTTAGTCTCTTTTTGCACAGGCTTATCGGTTGGCTTTGTTTCGGGCATGGGTCCGCGCATGTGAATGATAAGGCCATTTAGAAAGTTGCGTAGCAATTGATCGCCACACTCTTTGTACTTCGGGTGGTCTTCGTTTCGGAAGATGGCGCCCAGTTCAGACTCTGTCATTTCGAATTCGGCAAGCTTCAAGATTTTTACAATCTCGGTGTCACGCAGCTTCAAGGCTACGCGCAGCTTTTTCATGATGTCGTTGTTGGTCATTGTTCTGTGTTTGTGGACGCGCAGCAGCGCGTCCGTAAGCCGTCCTTCGCTGTGCGGCCCGTGTGTCATCTGTGCGTCTGTGGACGCGCAGCAGCGCGTCCGTGCGCCTTCCTTCGCGATGGGGCCCGTGTGTCTGCTGTGCGTCTGCGGACGCGCTGCTGCGCATCCCTATCGCCCTATAGTCATGAGGCTATAGTGCATTCGAGCCTACTCCTTGATGCCCACCAGGTCCATCATAAACGCATACTCCATCGCTACTTCCTTCAGTGCTTCGAAGCGTCCGCTCTTACCGCCGTGGCCGGCGTCCATGTTGCACCAGAAAAGAAGCTGGTTATTGTCGGTTTTGTATTCGCGCAACTTGGCCACATACTTCGCGGGCTCCCAATATTGCACTTGACTGTCCCAGTAACCCGAGGTAACAAGTTGGTTCGGGTAATCCTTCTTCTCGATATTGTCGTAGGGTGAATACGACTTCATGTAGTCGTAGTACTCTTTGTTCTTCGGATTGCCCCACTCATCAAACTCGAAAGTGGTGAGCGGAATAGTTTCATCGAGCATGGTGGTGATGACGTCCACAAAAGGCACAGCGTTTACAACACCTCTCCATAAATCGGGGCGCATATTGCAGATGGCACCCATCAACAAACCGCCGGCACTGCCGCCCATGGCGAAAAGCTTTTCATTGGTGGTATAGTTGTTCGCTATCAAATGCTCTGCGCAGTTGATAAAGTCGGTGAAGGTGTTTTTCTTCTTCAATAGCTTTCCGTCTTCATACCAGTGGCGACCCATTTCTTGTCCACCGCGAATGTGCGCAATGGCATACACAAAACCACGATTGAGCAACGAAAGACGGGCAGAAGAGAAGCCTGCATCGATGTTTGCACCATACGATCCGTAAGCGTAAAGCAATGTAGGAGCAGAGCCATCGAGCGGCGTTCCTTTCTTATAAACAAGCGAAATCGGCACAATCGTACCGTCCGTGGCCTTTGCATACAAGCGCTCGCTGCTATACTGACTAGGTTCGTGACCACCAACAATCTCTTGCTGCTTCATAAGCTTGCGGTCTTTGCTCGTCATGTTGAAGTCGTAGGTGCTTGCCGGCGTTGTCATGCTGCTGTAGCCGTAGCGAAGCACATCCGTTTCAAAATCCGGGTTAGCTCCAACACCCGCAGCATACGTCGGGTCTTGAAACTCCACGTAGTATTCTGATTTGTCGTCCCAACGGATTACACGCAATTGAGTGAGACCGTTTGAACGTTCATTGACTACGAGGTAGTCTTTGAAAATCTCGATGCCCTCAAACAAAACATCAGCGCGGTGTGCAATCACTTCCTGCCAGTTTTCCTTGGTGGTAGCGGTTTCCGGACAGCTCATGAGTCGGAAATTTTTCGCGTCGAGGTTGGTGGTGATGTAGAATCGGTCGCCGTAGTGATCGATGCCGTATTCGAGGTTGCGTTCGCGCGGTTGTATGATCTTGAAGTCGCCGGAGGGAACATCGGCACTCAAAACACGGTATTCATTGCTCAGTGTTTGGTTGGAGCCAATGACCATGTACTTCTTGCTTTTTGTTTTATACACGAAGCAGGAAAATTCCTCGTCCTTCTCTTCGAACACCACTACGTCGCTCGATTGCGGCGTGCCAAGTATGTGTTTCCAAACCTGGAATTCGCGCAGTGTTGTAGGGTCCTTCTTTACATAGAACAGCGTCTTGTTGTCGTTGGCCCATACCGGGGAGCCTGCTATGCCTTCGATTTTGTCCGTGAGCATTTCACCTGTTTGAATATTGCGAAACGACGCAGTGTAAATACGACGGCTTACTACGTCTTCGCTATAGGAAACGATTGTGTTGTCTTCGCTCACATCGATTCCACCCAACGCCCAATAGTCGTGACCTGCAGCGAGAGCCGGGCCGTTTACCAATACCTCTTCAACGCCGGTTTCCATACTGTCCTTCTTACGGCAGTTGAACGCATAATCCTTACCCGCCTCAAAGCGCGTGTAGTACCAATAACCATTGTCTTTTACAGGCACACTCTGGTCGGTTTCCTTGATACGGCCCTTCATTTCTTCGAAGAGTTTTGCCTGAAATGCATCGGTATGCGCGAGCATCGATTTCGTGTATGCATTTTCTGCATTCAAGTAATCGAGCACATCTTTCGTTTGCTGATCACGCGTCGAGTCGGGAGCATTTTTCTGCTCATCGCTCAAGCGCATCCAGTAATAATTATCGACACGGGTATCGCCGTGTTCGGTCATTTCAAAAGGGATTTTCTTGGCCATAGGAGGCATTAGGGATTGTTGGGTAACGGGGGTGTTACAGGAGGCGAAAATAAGGCTGATAGCGAGGAGTGAAAGTGGTAAGCGCATGAGATGGGGGATTACGGATGACGGATGACAGATTATAGATGACGGATTACAAATTACCCATTCGGGTGCCGGGCGAAGTTATTGAAATAAAATACTTCATACTGATATTGATTCTTCTGATTTTATGCCAGGGGTTACAGATTGCTATATGGATTCGGAATATGGAGCTCCCTCTTTGTTTCTGAAAGTTGCGAAATGAAAAACGAAATCAAAGAACTATCATTTTCCTTCAGTTTAGGAATCTTGAAGCACCACAATAAATTGGTTAAACAATGCATGTCGACACTTGGCTTACAGTTGTTGAGGTCGGGCACTGCGGTAGGCGCCTTGTATCGAGAAGCCCAATATGCCCAAAGCCGAGCTGATTTCATTAATAAGCTTTCAATTGCACGCAAGGAATGTAACGAGTGTATCTATTGGCTTGATCTGCTGCATGAGTGCGGTTTCATTGATTTAATGGATTACACACAACTATCAAAGCAAGCCAAATCTCTTCTCAATCTTTTAACCGCCATCATTCAAACAACACGATCCAACACACCAAAACCAACACCACGCCCAATCCGTAATCTGTAATCCGTAATCCGTAATCCGTCATCTGTAATCTGTCATCCGTAATCCCTCATCTGTAATCCCATTACTCTCTATCTTCGCCTCCCCACACCCACCATATGTCTCGAATCCTCACCGGCATACAATCCACAGGCACCCCACACCTCGGCAACATCCTCGGCGCCATCATACCCGCTATTGAAGAAAGTAAGAAGCCCGAAAACGACAGCTTCTTGTTTATTGCCAATCTGCATACGCTCACGGCGGTGAAAGACGCAGCAGCGATTCGTGAAAACACGTACTCAGTGGCCGCTGCTTGGTTGGCATGTGGGCTCGATACCAATAAGACCACTTTCTATCGCCAAAGTGATGTGCCCGAAGTAGCAGAGCTCACCTGGTATCTGCAATGCTTCACGCCTTTTCCGATGTTGGCCAATGCGCACAGCTTCAAAGACAAGAGCGATCGATTGAGCGACGTGAATGCCGGCTTGTTTACGTATCCGGTGCTGATGGCCGCTGATATTTTGCTCTACGGTGCCGAAATAGTTCCTGTTGGAAAAGACCAAGTGCAGCACCTGGAAATTGCGCGCGATATCGCCGAGGCGTTCAATAATCGCGTTGGTGGTTCGCTGGTAGTTCCGCAATCGAAAATCAACGAAGAGACGCAATACATTCCGGGTACCGACGGACATAAAATGAGTAAGAGTTATGGCAACTTCATCGATATTTTTCTTCCGGAGAAAGAGTTGAAAGAGGTC
>CAMAYP010000105.1 GCA_945862415.1 Chryseobacterium gleum
ACGTACAGATCGTTCAGCGATGAATTATTGACATATGCACTTCGTGATTGAAGTTGGGCCGCATTTACTTCGCCAACGCCTTGATTGAACAGGTACACCACGTCACATTCTCCACGAACGATTGCGTCGCTAACGCCTGTATGGGTCGCGATATTCACCGTGTCAACTTTCAGAAAAAGCCGTTGCACACCGGCAGCGCTTCGGTTATCAATAGAAAAGCGACTACCCTCAATAGCATTGACAGTCGATATATCACCGGTCGCATAATTCTGAATATCCTCAAAATCCGGAGCGCAAATTCGAATGGTGATTCTATTTTTATAGGAGCGAACGAAATTGCATTTGTTCGTATTTCGAACAGTGAGTTTTCCTGCTTCAACTTCCGTTTCGATATCTGAAATCAAATTACCGGGAGCAGTAATTAGCACACCATAGTAATTCGTATCGCACAATTCATATTGGATGTAATCATTCAACTCAATTACCGAAAACGACTTCAGTGTTCGCTCCTCTTTTGCATACAGTCCCGCAGCCTGAAAACAATCGGGAGCGTCTTCCCTGTTGCACGCAGAAAATGCAACGAGCGTGGCAATGCAGAGCAACCAATACCCATTCACTATGTTGGATGACCTTTTCATCTGCGCAGGGTATAGCCTATTCCAAACTCGCCATAATCGGCCTTTGCAAAGTGTGTTTTCAAGGTAAGCTGAGCATAGAAATTCCTTCCAAGTGCATAGCGCAATCCGAAGCGGTGGTAAAGCGAACCGTTCAGACGCTGAGAATCGACCACATAATAACCCTGTTGAATTTTTAGCGCAAAGCGATCGAAGAAGAGGCTGTAAGAAAACAACGCCCCAACTTGAATTGCTTGCCGCGCGGTAATCACCTCATTGGTGCGCTGCTCAAACAGCGGAATAATCGAAGAATCAAATAGCACATCCATGCCTAATCCGAAAGCGCTCTTGTAAGAAACTCTTCGTTCACCCAACAACGAAAAAACCGTTGCAGCATACTTGCGACCAGTAGGCGGTGGAATTTCCTTGAGTCCACCAACTATTCCGGCACTCAACAAATACTTATCGAGCACGGGCTTGTCCAAAACCTTCATGCATGACGCACCGTTTTTTCCCGCTACATAAGACACAAAAACACCCGCGTTATTAGTCCCCAAATTAGGCAACTGAAAGGAGCCATTCGACAAATGACTTAGTCGCAGACCCGACCTGATTTCTCCGTTGGAAAAAGAAACTAAACGCACCGAATACTGCAACGATATCGCAACATTGACTTGTGAACCTAACACTGCAGCTTGATGATTCGTCTCCAAGTCCCAGCGCCTTGTTGCGAAGCCCATGCCCAGACCCAAACCAAGCCAATGCTTGAAGCCCGGTGTAGAAATTCGCAACCAATCATCCACATAGCGCTTTCTGTTTAATGGCAAATTCAAGAGATACGAAACTGCATATTGCTGTCCGAGTTGAGTAGGATTGCCCGTGTCGGTGAATGACACATCAACACCGTGCTCAGGCATGTTGTATGCCTCGTGCCAGTATTTGGAGCCATCCACCACACGCTTTGCATAGAGATGAAGGCCCCATGAATGCCCTTGTATCAAATGCGCCATCGACTTATGATGCGGTATCACAAATCCGGCGTTTGGCGATACCGCGAGATTCCAACGCGCTGCTGTGTCCAATTGAGCGCTGGCAGCAGCAGATGTAAAAAAGATAGCACACAGAAAGGTTGAAAGTTGTAGGTTGAAAGTTTGTAATGTCAGGTTGCGCGCAAGGAACACGTGTGCAAAATGAGAACGATATGTTATCTTTTTAGCCTTCATTCGATGTGCAGCGATCTACAATTTCCTTCATTCTTCTTACACTGATTTCCTTCGAATAGTTTTCGAGGAAACGCTTCTTCGCTGCATGCCCCATTGCACGAGTCTCTTCGCTTTGCGACATCATTCGCTCCATAGCATCAGGCCAATTCACACTATCGTCGGCGTCCACTAACACACCGCAATTTCCGCCATCGAGTATCTCGGGAGTGCCACTGCTGTTGGTTCCGATAATAGGCAGCCCAAAAGCCATAGCTTCAATCGTAACAGTGCCGAACGTTTCCCCCTTGCTACAAAGCATGAAAGCATCAATTGCATGATAGAAACGAAACACTTCATCGCTGTATGGATGAATATGCACAAACTCAGTTAAGTTTAATTGCATCACAAGGTTGCGCAAACCGATTGCATATGAATCCCCTTCGTTGCGTGTTGGTTCTCCAACCAACAGCAAGTGTGCTTTTCGGCCGCGCGCATGCAACTGATGCAGTGCTTCAATAGCCAAATGCTGTCCCTTAAGCGCATCCAGACGACCAATCACGCCAAACAAAAAAGCATCCTCATCGATTCCGTAATAGGCACGAACATCCGCCTTTAAATCGTCATCAACTCGCAGACGACCTGTATCCACACCAAGAGGAACTACGCGAATGTGCTGAGTTGAAAAACGGGTGGCTGTTTCGACCTGCTTTCGCAAAAATTCCAGCGTACTCACCCACACATCGATGGGACGAAAACGCAGGGTGTGTAAAAGATCGCGTTTGTTTACTCCAAACTGCATGGCTTGCTGATACAGCAATTTGAATGAACCCATTGAGAATCGCTTCGCCCATCCCAGTGTATCCATATCGCGAGTATCACGAAACCAAACAAGCGAAATTCCATCCGTATGAAACTGCTTGGATAAACTGCGAGCGGCTCCGATATCGAAGTATTTTTTATTTCTGCGAACGGGCTTTACCTCCATGCCCTGAGCAACTGCATTTCTGTAATAGGGTGTCTCATTCACACCATAAACGATCACCCGATATCCGAGCTCCTTCATCCAGGCGGCATAGCGCACGGTATTCATCTCGAGGCCTCCCCATGAAGTAGAGCTGCAATAAAAACCTAAAACGACCGAGTTGTTCATTGGAAGAAAGACATCCAAGACTTAATCATTACACAAGGTTCCATACTCAGCCAAAAACAACAGTAAGTCTTGCACGGTCACAACGCCATCAACATCCAAGTCGGCAGGGCAATCGCAATTCACGCTGAACGTGCATGAGCCATCATCAACCTGAGCGCCCGCGTCGTAGTTAGTCGCATTGGCATAGGTGCAACCTCCTACTCCACTCAGCACAACCCAATCGACTGCATTGGTTTGGCGCGTACACGCACCGTTATTGACATGGGCATAATATGTTCCCGCTTGTGTTGGCGCATAGGTTTGGTCTTGAGCACCGGCAATAAGTTCGTCGTTGCGATACCACCAATACGTCATCTCCGCATCTGCCTGCAACTGGCCCGCGACGGCTGTATTCAACACAGGATAATAAGGACAACTATCATGAACCTTATAAATAACATTGGATGTCTTCGCTATATAAACTTCACCCGAAGCATCTTCACCAAAAGCGACAACACCATTTCCTGCCGAAACCAGGTTCGTTTCTGTAAAACCTCCTGTTTCGTTGGGCACCAAAGAGAACACATCGCCATCACAAAAGTCGGAATAGAAATAGAGTCCGTCCAATGCAGGATATGAGGCACCTCTATACACCACCCCACCGGTAATGGAACAGAAGCCCTCATTGTGCGCGTGCACCTTTACCGGAAAATCGTAGTTCGTGGAAGCACCGCATCCACTTGTGTTGTAAGTAGCGTTTCCTTCGTAGCAGCGCCATCCCCAATTGTATCCGCCTTCACTAGCGGCAGGTTCGAAGTTAATCTCCTCCCATAGATTCTGGCCTACATCGCCAATCCATAAATCGCCCGTCATCCGGTCGAAACTAAATTTCCACGGATTGCGCAAGCCTAGCGACCAAATTTCAGGCAGCGTGTCGGTTTGAGTTGCATACGGATTTGAGTCAGGAATGCTGTAGGGCAATGCATCCACATTGATGCGTAGCATTTTACCCAGCAGCGTCTGTGGATTTTGTGATCGAGCCTGTGGATCGCCTCCATTTCCTCCGTCACCCATTCCAATGTACAAGTACCCATCGGGTCCAAATGCAATGTGTCCGCCGTTGTGATTAGAATAGGGTTGATCAATGGTAAGGACGGTTGACGCAGATGCCGGGTCCGCCACATTCGCATCGGCACTTACCGTATAACGCGCTATCACGGTATTACCGGCAGTGTTGGTATAGTTCACAAAGAAGAAACCGTTTGTTTGATAGTTCGGGTGGAACGCCAATCCCAACAACCCACGCTCACCTCCGGTAGATGTCAGCGTTGACAAATCAAGAAACTTCCCGACATACTGACCGGTTGTGTCAACGATTTCAATATCTGACTGAATTTGCTCTACGATGAAGAGTCTATGATCACCACAGTTGTAGATACCCACGGGAACATTGACACCTGTAAAAAACGTTTCCAACATGATATCCGGAGGCGTCAGTACCTGCGCTACAAGGCGAGTTGTGCAAAGAAAGAATACGAGCGAAAGAATTGTTTTCATGGGATAAAATTGAATCCCAAACATACATCAAACGCCCGCTCTTCAATTACTAGAAAGGCGCCGGTTCTCCACCGTACCCAAATGGCTCATCATCATCAGCCATCGTGTTCAGTTTTGAAGAAATGGTGATTGTCGTTGGGCCTCCGCTTTGTTGTGTCGAACCGAATGAAGTGTTGGCCTTCATGGTAGATTCACCGTATTGCGGATTGTCGTAATCGTAACCTTCCAGATTCGCAAACTTCGCCAGTCGGCCAATGAAGCGCAAGCGCACTTCTGCAAGCGCACCATTTCTGTGTTTGGCCACGATGATGGATCCAGTTCCGGCCGTAGGGTTGCCATCGGCGTCGACATCAATTTGGTAGTATTCGGGGCGATAAATGAACGCAACGATGTCGGCGTCCTGTTCAATTGCACCCGATTCACGAAGGTCGGATAGCATCGGCTTCTTGTCGCCACCGCGTGTTTCCACCTGACGAGACAGCTGTGAAAGTGCAATTACAGGCACATCGAGTTCCTTTGCTATTCCCTTAATACTTCGTGAGATGTTCGAGATTTCCTGTTCACGATTTCCCGTTTTCGATTCACCTCCAACCGTCATCAACTGCAAGTAGTCAATGATGATCATCTGAATACCATGCTGTGCCTTGAGTCGGCGACATTTTGCGCGCAATTCGAAAACAGACAGTCCGGGTGTATCGTCAATAAAAATAGGTGCCTCAGCAATGCGCGAAATACGCTGGTGTAGCTGATGGAACTCGTGATCCTGCAAACTGCCCTTTCGCAACTTCTCACTATCAATTTCAGTTTCACTCGCGATCAAACGCTGCACGAGCTGAACACTGCTCATCTCGAGCGAGAAGATCGCGACAGGAATATTGAATTCAACTGCCATGTTGCGGGCCATCGAAAGAACGAACGCTGTTTTACCCATACCCGGACGCGCAGCTACCACAATCATATCCGAGCGTTGCCATCCGCTCGTAATTCGATCGAGCTCAGTAAATCCGGATGGAACACCACTTACACCGGATGTATTCTTGCGTGCGTTTTCGATTTGGTCGAGTGCCGTTTTAATGAGCGAACTCATCCTGTCGTAATTCTTGCGAATGTTTCCTTCGGCAACCTGAAACAGGTTGTTCTCTGCCTTATCGAGCAAGTCAAAAACGTCGCTCGTTTCATCATAAGAATCCTTGATGATTTCATTCGAAATCCGTATGAGTTCACGCTGAATAAACTTCTGTGCGATGATGCGTGCATGCGTTTCCACATTGGCCGTTGACGCCACACGATTGGTAAGTTGCGCGATATACAAGGGACCGCCGATTACTTCAAGCTGTCCCATCTTGCGCAACATCTGCGTGACCGTCAAGATATCTATGGGTTCTCCCTTTTCAAAGAGTGATCGAACGGCATCGAAAATCCGCGAGTTCGCGTCCTTATAGAAACTCTCAGGCTTGAGAATGTCGATAACCGTGTTCACCGCATTTTGCTCCAGCATCATTGCCCCGAGAACAGCCTCTTCCAAATCAGTTGCCTGCGGAGGCAGCTTTCCCATCTCCACTCCCATGGACTGGTTCATGGCATCGCGAACGCCTTGCAGGCGCTCTCTTCTTTTCTGTCGGTTGTCTTGATCGTTCATTGGTGCAGTGTGTGGTGATAAAAAAAGCGGACTTCAAAGATGCACTCACTTGCTGCCCCGAGGCCAATTTTGTTCTGAACAACCGCACGATATCTACCAACGATGGCATGTTGACATTTGTTAGGCTTTGGCATTCAATAAATTTGACAAAAAATTGAACCGATTCCGAGCAAACCGGAGGTAGTTTTCAACGATGAACAAAACTGTTGTCCTTTTTACCGTATACTCTACCCTCCTCAAGTTTGCATTACTGAGCAGTCTAATTTGGCTTTGTGCAACAGGGTGCGGCAAACGAGACAACGACACGGTTTCGCCCAGCATTCAAATAGAAAACCCAACCTCGGGTGTCATTTTCTACTTCGGCAACACCATCGAAATAGAAGCAACAATAACCGACAACAACAAACTTGAATCGGTGGAGTTAGAAATCATCGATGGCCAGAGCAACCGTTATCTTCAATCGCAATCGTTCTTTCCTTCGGACAAATCGTTTGAGCTCGACCACAGTTTAGCACACAACGACCTCTACTTGCCCAGTGGAACGTACTACATTCGGATAACTGCCAACGACGGCGAAAACCAACAAATCGCATTTCGGGAGATTCAATTGATTGAGGCACCTCGACAACTGGAAAGGGTTTTCGTCATCCGAGAAAACGGAACGTCGGCGCTGATTGACACACTGCACAACAATGCGCTCATGCCCTGCCTCGATTTCGCTACAGACTATTTATTTGGTGGAATCGACTCACGGACCAATCAGCTCGTTGCCTGCGGTCAATCTCCCGCATCCCTTCTCAGCAGCACCTTTCCGGACTTTCAAAACCTGAATACGCCTTTTCCAACAACGAATGAACAGATAACCGCCTTCCATCACGACGCGACCAACAACTACTATTATTGGGGCACACAATCCGGAACGCTTTGGAAAACGAACACGGTCGGCACACAACTCTTTGCAACATTAGGCAACGTCACCATTAAAGCAATTGGCTCCTCCCCTTCGCACATCACTGTATTTAGCGAGGGAATCTCGGGCAACTTCATACATGCAATTCGCAGCGACAACGGTGTTAATGAAACGGTGCTTCCCATCAATTGGGAAGTCAAAGGAATCGTTCATTTGAACTCCGAAAATCAGCGTGAACTTCTCATAGGTAACGAGGCCGGCGCGGCACATTTCGCATGGCTCAACCATAGCACTTCTGCCATCAACGAAGTGTTCAACTTCTATGATTCATCACCTGTGCTTTCGGTTTGCGATGCAGCGGGCAACAACTTTTACGCAGTGCATGAAGTGGGCATAGGGCATTACATCAATGGGCTAAACAGTTACACGATGAGCAATTCAGTAACCGCGGAAAAATTGGTGTTCGATGATTTGGAAAACACACTCTGGGCCGTTACTTCTGATGGGGCAATTCGCTTGGACGAAACCGGGCAATCCATCCTGCAAAGCATACCCGTGCCGGGCATCCAGGATGTTTGGATTAAATACAATAAATAAGTCACGGCTTAATCAAGTCGACCTGCCACAGTCCGCGACCGAACGTTCCTGCGATGAGTGTTTTGTTGGCGTAATTGATTGCCAGCGACTTCACGAATGTGCCCGGAATTCCCGCCATGCGTATCCAGTTAAGCTCGGCAATTTCAGATGTGAACACTCCCCGATCAGAACCAATGTAAAGCCGTGGATGAGCGCCTCTCTGCAACACCATTGACTCGCATTGAGCATCGTTCCAATTGCCCGTTACATCGGTATACCTTCTGCCATCATAATACCATAACTTTCCATTGGTATCTCTTCGATTGTAGAGCAACCAAAATTTCGCGCTGTCCGAAGGATCTACTTCCAGCGCTGAAATCCAGCCTTCAAGTGGGACATAAGGAACTCTTTCCCAAACGATGTCCTTGGCATTTGAAGCGAGCAAATTGTGCGTTACCCAAAGCTGAAGCTGAATCATGGAGCCCTTATTCAACACATACACATACATCGTATTGGGATAATCAGGCGTTACAAAAAACCGATACGCATTGTACAACACAGAATCAACCTTAGCGCAATCAAAGATGGTTTCCCAGTTTTGGCCAAGGTCGGTTGAACGTCGCAAACGTTCACCTGCACAATACAAGGTTTGATGCTCGGTTGGGTGCAATCGAATCCAGCTATGCCACTCCGTCTTGCCATTGGGACGCAGCGTTTGATTGAAGTTATGTCCGTCATAAGTCGCCATAATTGCGCCACTCTGCGAGGTAGTGTAGACAATATTTCGATTTGCGTTGCTTATTGCACACTCGAAACCATCTCCCCACGAAACATGCCTCCATGTTCCGTCCTTGAAATAATTTCCGCCTACATCATAAGCGCCAAATGCAAGGCGCACATCCTTTGATTGCGCTGTTGCAACACCGAAAACATTTGCGGCTCCTATTCCTTCGCA
>CAMAYP010000106.1 GCA_945862415.1 Chryseobacterium gleum
CGACTTACGCGCCGATACACGACCGAGCTCATCAAGAAAAACATGATTGGTCCTGCTGTGGATGTGCCTGCTCCCGATTACGGAAGCGGATCGCGCGAGATGGCCTGGATAGCAGATACGTACGCCACTTTCAAATTCGACGACATCAACGCATTGGGGTGTGTTACCGGTAAGCCAGTTGCTCAAGGTGGTATCGCAGGCCGCACGGAGGCCACCGGCCAGGGAATTTTCTTTGGCATTCGCGAAGCCATGAGCCATGCCGACGATATGCAGGAACTGGGACTAACACCAGGCCTAGAAGGCAAGCGCGTAATAGTGCAAGGCCTCGGCAATGTAGGTTTCTACGCAGCGAAGTTCTGCAGTGAGGGAGGAGCAATCGTAACCGGTATTGCCGAATATGAGGGTGGTATTTACAATGAAAATGGACTTGACGTAGAGGAAGTATTCAAGCATCGCAAAGCAACAGGCTCTATTCTTAACTTCCTCGGAGCAACGAATTTCGAACGTTCATCGGAATTGCTCGAAATGGATTGCGATGTATTGATTCCAGCCGCTTTGGAAAACCAAATAACTGCAGAGAACGCTCCTCGCATCAAAGCAAAAATTATCGGTGAAGGAGCCAATGGTCCTGTCTCGAAAGATGCCGAAGACATCCTGAATAAGCGCGGTATCATGATCATTCCGGACCTCTACCTCAATGCGGGTGGTGTTACCGTTTCATACTTCGAATGGTTGAAGAACCTTTCACACGTAAACTTCGGTCGTTTGGAAAAGCGTTTCCAGGAAATGCAGTCTCGCCAACTTATAAATGGTGTAGAAAAAATGACCGGCCGATCCATGGACGCCAAAGAAAAGAAAATCCTCGTTCAAGGCGGAGGAGAAATCGACTACGTTCGCTCGGGACTGGAAGAGACCATGATATACGCATACAACGAAATACGCGACATTAAAAAGGGCAACAAAAAGATTGAAGACTTGCGTACAGCTGCTTTTGTGAGCGGTATCAACAAGCTCGGTGTGGCGTATCAATCGCTGGGGATATTCCCATAATATGTTCGAAGGGCGAGGGGCGAAGTGCAAGGGACGAGGGGCGAAGTAATTCCTCATCGCACCTCGCACCTCGCACCTATTTAGCAACTTTTACCCACCGTATGCGTATTAAGCCCATAAATTAGTGTTATGGATTTTGCTCCCGATAAAAATATCAAGCCCACCAAAGGCCAGGTGCTTTTAGCTGAGCCTTTTCTGAATGACCCTTACTTTAAACGTACGGTTATTTTCTTGTGTGAACACAACCACGATGGATCATTTGGTTTTGTGTTGAACAACTACATCAACATCGACCTGGAACAAATCATGGAAAACATGCCCACTTTCCAGGGTCGCATCAGCATAGGTGGTCCGGTCCGAAACAGCAATCTATACTACCTGCATACGTTGGGCGAAAAAATCTCGGACAGCGTCGAAATCATTCCCGGCCTGTTCATGGGTGGCAACTTCGACATTCTGAAGAAAATGCTCTTCACCGGTGATGTAAAAAAAGATGAAGTCCGCTTCTTTGTAGGCTATAGCGGTTGGTCTCCTGAACAGCTTGAAAGCGAAATTCAGAGCAAATCATGGTTCGTTGCCAATGCATCCAAAGAAATGCTGATGAATAGCGACAACAACGAGCTCTGGAAAACCATCATGAAAAGCATGGGCAAGAAGGGGCAATTGATTGCCAACCTGCCCGACGATCCTTCACTCAACTAAACGATTGCAATCGTCTCCTTTTGGTTATGTTTGTGCTGCACAACTTAACCACCAAGGTCTATGCTATTTAATTCTACGGAATTTCTTTTCTTCTTTGCCTTTGTATTAGCTTGAGCCTTAATGCGTCACGGCATATCAGTTTCAAATAAATACCAATAGAAATCCAACTTCATCCGTAAAGGTCATGCCGCAGCGTCGCAAAGGTTTTCGTAACCGATACAGAAACAACATGCCTTGGACGGAAGTGTTGCTGAAAGATGCGCGAGGGCTTTTGATAGATGCCCTTTCATGGTTGAAAAATGGATTTCATCTTCCCGTGGTTGTGGTATATCCCGACTACCCGAGTAAGAAAACAACCATCTACAAAATCTGTCGCAAGCTGGGATATCGTATCACCAATAAACGCCTGCCCAGCGCCAGCATGGTCATGTGGTTTCACGACACGACCCATGCAAGTTCTGAGTTGCTCGTGCAGAGCTACCCAAAGCAGGAGGTAATCAACCGAAAATGCACGGATATTTCTAAGAAGCATGTGGACGCTGTCCATAAACTTGTATTCGGGTATTCAACGTTTGTTGATCCCACACAACATCACGGAGCCGCGGTTACTAAAAGCGACATCAATGCATTGCACGATGGCGAAATTGTGCGTTGCCCGCTTGCTGTTACTTCCGCGAAGGCCGTCTATCAGATTGTTATTGATAACTCCGTTCCAAACGGGGAGTTTGTTGATTATAGAGTGCCTGTGATCAATGGTGATATCCCATTGGTCTATTCCAAATTCAAACGCGAAGAAGTGCGTTTCACCAACCAGGTGCACCGATCTGAACTGCACGCGCCGCATGCGTTATTTTCGAACGAAGAGTTGTTGCTCATTCGCAACATGGCTGCACAAATGGGAGCCGACTTCTGCGAATTCGATATACTGCGCGACAATCACAGCAAACTTATTTACATCATTGATGTAAACAAAACGCCTTACGGCCCTCCCAGCGGATTGCCCGCTGAGGATGCTAAAAAAGCGGTTGAGCTGCTTACCCAAGCTTTTGTAAAGGCTTTTCGATGCTAACGCGGCAACGATTTTATTTTACCCGCAATCATCATGGTTATGAAATCGCGCTCAGCCAAAGCTCCGCGCGCAGGTGAGTATTCGCGTGCGTAGAATATGATTTGCAGATGAAGCTTTATCCAGGTAGACTCCGGAAATAATCGCTTTGCATCGCGCTCTGTCTGTTCAACACTTTTGCCGTTGCTTAGTCGCCATCGATACAACATGCGGTGAATATGTGTGTCGACCGGAAATGCAGGCACACCGAAGGCCTGAATCATAACTACACCGGCCGTCTTATGTCCCACACCGGGCAGTGCTTCCAACTCCTCCATCGTGGCAGGCACTTGCCCTGAATGTCTTTCGATAAGCAACTCCGATAACCGGTGGATGTTCTTGCTTTTGGCAGGCGACAAACCACACGGACGAATAATCGATTGGATTTGTACGACCGACACCTTCACCATGTCATATGGGTTGTTTGCCAAGGCAAATAGTTTGGGTGTTACCGTGTTCACACGCGCATCGGTGCATTGAGCGCTGAGGAGCACTGCAATGAGCAACGTATATGCATCGATATGATCAAGCGGCACAGGCGGATCGGGATACAACCGCTCCAACTCTGTGAGAATAAATTCTACCGCATCCTTCTTCTTCATACATCAGCGGCGAAAAGTCTGTTGGGTTCGGTCCTTAAAAAAAACGAGTGTTTGCGTTGACCCCATCATGGTAAGGTCAACAATGTTTTGCTGTTCGGGAAAATGCGACACCAGTATATCGTTGGTGAGCGTTAGCGCAGAAAAATCCGGTTTCCGAAACAACTCCATAAAGCAATAGGTGAGATCATTTTCAACCTCCTTCCCTACCCAGCGCCACTCCGTATCTATACCATCCATTGTAACGCGAAAGTGCTGCTTCATATAGGCCTCTATCCATGCTCCCGATTCGGGAAGCTCCTCTGCAGTTCCCAACCGCAGAGCCTTGCCGTTCGCTTGCTCGATGGCCAACTCAAGATCATCGGTGAATAGTTTGCTGGTAATTTCGAATTGCTGTGAACGCGGGTTAAACTCAATTATGCTTTTTGAAATATAGAATTTGTGAGACCCATTGTTGCTAGAGATAAACACAAGACCAACCAGCAACAAAACCCCCAGTACTTTCAGACGTAGCGCCATAATTGTGTTGTTTAAAACAATCTGCAAGTTAGCAAAAGAAAGCGCTTTGCCTTTCGACCTGCGTGTAACTTTGTGGCATGTCAAGGACACTGACCCCGGAACAAATTGATACCGCACAGCGACTCATTCTGAATGCGAATCGAATTGTCGTAACCACTCATAAAAGCCCCGATGGCGATGCCATTGGTTCGGCTCTGGCCATGCATCATTTTTTGCGCAGCCTAGGCAAAAACCCTACAACCATCCTACCCGACGCCGCGCCCGATTTCCTTCGTTGGGTGACCGATTACGACCAATGCATATGTGCCGACCAGCAACCGCAGGAAGCCGAGACTCATATTGCTCAAGCTGATTTGATTTTCTCGCTCGACTACAATCATCTGCCTCGCACCGGTGACTATGTAGCCTCGCTGTTGGAAAAAAGCAATGCGTCGTTCATTCTCATCGACCACCATCAGCAACCCGGATCATTTCCGGTGGTTACCTACAGCGATACAAAAGCTTGTAGCACGTGCGAAATGGTATTTCGTTTCATTGAGCAATGCGGCTGGATAGGCCATTTGAACCTTGATATCGCAGCGTGTATCTACCTCGGCATTATGACCGACAGCGGTTCGTTTCGTTTTCACAGCGTAACCGACGACACACATCGAATAACAGGAGCGCTCATAGCCATGGGGCTCGATCACTCGGAGATTCATCGCAATGTATACGACACCAACCTGATGGACAAACTCAAACTCATCGGCTATGCGTTGAGTGAGAAGCTCGTGGTATTGCCCGAACATGCCACTGCGTTCATAAGCCTCGACAAAGAGGAGTTGAAACGCTACAATTACCGCCAGGGCGACACGGAAGGATTGGTAAACCAAGCGTTGTCAATACGCGGAATAAAGTTCGCTGCTTTTTTCAGAGAAGGCAACAACGAGATAAAGACCTCGTTTCGATCGAAAGGCAGTTTCGATGTAAATGCATTCTCACGATCGCATTGGCAGGGAGGTGGTCACATAAATGCCGCCGGCGGCATAAGCATGGAGAGCATGGAAGCAACCCTCGACAAGTTCAATAAACTGAGCCAAGAGTATAGCAGTCAAATTAACGCTTCATGAAAATCCAATCTATTTTCTTCCTTCTGCTGGTAGTGGCCTTAAGTGCATGCAAAGGCAAAAGTTCAAGTCCGATGACCGACCAAGAACTTGCCAAGGCTCAAAAAGACCTCATCCGTGAAAACAAACGGCAGCACACCGAAGAGATGCAGGCAATCAAAGATTTCATTGGCAAATCCAACTGGCCCATGAAAGAGTCAGCAACTGGGCTGCAATACTGGATTTATGAAAACGGCAGCGGGGAAATAGCCAAAAAGGATCAACACGTTTGGATAGCCTATACGATAAGCTTGCTCGACGGAACGGTTTGCTACACAACCGATGCGGCAAATGCAAAGCACATCCACATTGGTCACGAAAACATAGAACGAGGACTTCATGAAGCAATGCAATTGATGCGCGCAGGCGATAAGGCTAAGTTCATTTTCCCTTCACATCTGGCATTTGGATTTACGGGCGACTCGAATAGAATACCGCAAAACGCATCAGTAATTTACGACATCCAACTATTGCGTATTGAACCATGAAGACTAAAAGCATCGTTTGGTTTCACCGCACGGCACTATATCTAGCAGCGCTATTACTGCTGGGCTGCAACAGCCAACCCGGCTTCGACAAGGTGAGCGACAACCTCTACAAGCGCCTCGATAAATTTGGCGACTGCACGCCTTCGCTGCACGATGCGGCGCATTTCATAATGCAGGTGCGCTTCGAAAGTCTCGACAGAAGTGAACAGAAATATGAGTTCCAATTGCACCACCATACTCTTCACAACTTGCGCCTGAAGCCTGGAGAAGACAGCCTGCAGGCAGATCTTTCACGCGTGCTGCTGAGCATGAATTGCGGCGATGCTGTAACCCTGCGTTTGCCGTTCGAATCGTTCGACCGGAGTTTTCTTGGAGCATATGCAGATGAGTCCATTTTTGATCTCGACGAAAAGATGGAACTTTCGATGGAAGTCTTACACACTTTTGAAACAGGCGAATATTCCCACTATCTCATGAGTGCTTCGCAGCAAGGCGAAATCCTGGAGAGTGAAGCCATTGAACTGCTATTGATGAATGAAACTGAACAAGCCTTCGAAAAACACGGTGATTGCTACATTCAGTTCTTTGCTCGCGGGCATGGCGATACACTTGCTGTTGGCGACGAAGTTGAGATAACATACAACACGTTTTTACTCAACGGCAAGAAGCTCGACGAGCCCACTGAAATGCAATTCAACTATGGAATGCCCGGTCAGCTTGTGGACGGGCTTCATTACGCCCTCAGCTTCATGCACAAAGGTGATGAAGCCATGGTGTATATGCCTTCACAGCTTGCATTTGGCGAGAAAGGAAGCACAGGTCAGGTAGTGCCTCGAAATACGCCGGTATATTTTAGAATCAGGGTAAAAGATCCGGCTCCAATTAATTTCGAGTAAAAACAGAACTTTTTCGATTCAGCGTTCGTTCAAAGGAGCAAATCACTCCACCCGGAATGAACAGAGCACACATATTTCTACTATTAATCTTGTTGAGCAGTCGACTTTCTGCACAAGACAACTTGGGTATTGCCGGCAGTACCCGATCGCCGATTAACACCGTTTGGAACAACCCTTCTAGCATTGTCGACTCCAGAGCTTTCATCGATTTTCAGCTTACAGGCTTAAACGTTTTTGCCAAAAACGACTTGGTGTATCTAAACGGTGGAAAACTATCCGTTGGCCGTTTCGACACCTTGACCACGGTGCCTCTGCGCAAACAGAACACTCCCTATACCGCCTTTATTGATGTGCAAGTGGGCGGACCGTCGCTTGCCTTTGCCGTTAAGCAACATGCCTTTGCCATCAGCACATCGGCAAGGGTTGTGGCCGATGTGCGCGGTATACCCGCGAAAGCGTATGACTGGGCGCAAAATGGATTTGATTCGCCCGAAGAAAAAAACAAGTTGAATACCATTCGCAACGTTCGCACCAACGCGTTAGCTTGGGGTGAAATCGGTCTTACCTACGGCACGATCCTTCACCGCGAAGGTTACTCCATGACGCAGGGAGCAATTACTGTTAAGCGCCTGTTTGGTTATGCAGGGGCCGGTGTGCGACTTGACTCTTGGACATACAAAATACTCGACAACAACTCCATCGAAACGCAGGAGTTCGTTGGACAATACGGCTTCAACGACCCCACAACAGCGGTCATCAACGGCAAAGGATGGGGCACCGATATAGGCATTACGCACAAAGTGCGCTACAAACATTCAGAAGGATACACACCACACTCCCCTTGCACCGACGGCGACTACCGCTACCGCATAGGTATTTCTCTGCTTGATGTAGGACGCATAAAGTTTACACAGCCTTTCTACACAAACAACTTCTCGCAAAATCAAAGCACGATGTGGGAAGACTATCAAGGCACCCAGGCCGACGACATTGCAGATGTTGATAGCCTCATCAACAACAACTTTGAATTGGTGAAAGAAAATGGCTACATGACCAAATACACCATGCTGTTGCCCACCGCCATATCGGCGCAAGCCGACATCAATTTGATCAGCAACTTGTATTTGTATGGCGTTGTAACGTACGGTGTGCCGTGGCTTAATCATCTTGGCGTGCAACGATCGGGCTATGTAGGCATAGCACCGCGCTGGGAAAGCAAACGATTCGAAGCTTCATTGCCTCTTTCGCTTTACCAATACAAGCGCCCCCAACTGGGCCTTTGTCTGCGTCTCAATAGCGTCATCATTGGAAGCGACGACCTGGGCGCACTGCTTTTCAAAAAAGACATCTATGGAGCTGATGTATACCTCAGTGTGAAGTACACCATTTTCAAGCACTGGAAATGCGGTGCGAAGCCGAAAAAAATAGGCTACAAAAAGCACGTAGGTGGAGCACCTCCGCCACCATGCCCCGCTTGGCGCAAGTAAATCGCCTCATAATCAAGCACTCTATTTCGGCTGTTGCCTAGTAAATTCGCAACATGACCGAAGCAACCATAGACGTTTACGACTTCCATGAAATGCGTCCTTACAACGACGCTGAATTGCAAGCTGCCATTGAACGAATGGTGCAGGAACCACTGCTCATCAAAATGATGAAATGGGTGTATCCGGGATTGCGCAAGACGGAAATCTTGAGCATGTTTCGGGAAATAAGATCCGTTCACCAGTTCCAAGAAGAAATAAGTGCGCCTGCCGTTAAAGTCATCACTCAAATGACTACCAGCGGAGTGAGTTTTTCGAACGAATCGGAAATCGAGCCCGACAAGGCATATCTGTTTATTTCAAACCACCGTGATATTATTCTCGATAGTGCGCTGCTCAATGTGAGCCTCATTGAACGCGGTATTCCCACGACCGAAATAGCTATTGGCGACAATTTGCTGAAATTGCAGTTGGTGCGCGACATTGTACGCAGCAACAAGAACTTCAT
>CAMAYP010000107.1 GCA_945862415.1 Chryseobacterium gleum
AACCGCAGGTAGTGATTCGGTATTGACCATTTACTGATGGAGTGAATACGTACCATGAATTGTCGAAAGGCACCTCGTTCAACCCTAAAACTGCGTTCAATGGATCGTTGCAGCTGGTTCCTTCCGGACAGTTTACATAGCGAATATCGCGTGTGCCGAACTGAGCACCATTTGCCACTTCAACACCATTCAGATATACTTTATAGTTACCTGTTCCGGTCAAACCGTTGCCGGCTGAATCATAAATCTCGAAGCGGTGGCATGTGCTATTAATACAAAAAGTTGCATCGTTGCTTGTGCCCTGCGCAATCACCACGTTGTTGTTGTCGAATATCTTCCAAGATGTTTGTGTAGGATTAACGTCAGGGGTGATGTCTACCGTAACGATGTCGCCCGTTGTAACCAATACACTGTTGTTGGTTGTTGTGTTCGAAGTTGCTGCATCCGTTATTGTTAAAGTAGCGGAATACGTGCCTCCGGCCGGGTAAGTCACCACCGGATTCTGAGCTGTCGATGTCGACGGGTTTCCGCCTGGGAAAGACCAGCTATATGAGGTAATGTTACCTGAGCTGGTGCTGGTGTACTGCACATTTAAACAGTTCGTTCCAGTTGGAGCGTAATTGAATTGTGCTGTCAAAACCGGATACGTGCAAGTACCGTTATTTTGAGTAGCACACGTTGTATAATTAGTAGCCTGTGGGTCAGTGCAACCCAAGATACCGCTTGCTGTTACCTGCAACGTGAACGTACCAATTACCGCGTTGTAACCACCCGCCTGAATGTAGTATGTACTACCCACGGTGAGTTGTGCGCAAGTGAACGACAAATAAGAGCGGTAGGTTCCGCCGAAGTCATCGTTGCAACCCAACTGCGTTCCACCACAAGCTGAGTAGAGTGCAATACGCGTGTCGGTGTTTGTTCCCAACTGGGTTTCAATGATAACGGTTCCGCCTGTGTACACAAATGAATACCAAATGTCCTTGATGGCGGTGGTTCCTCCGCAACTGGGGTTAGCCGCATTCGTCACGGTGTTGGAGTTGTTACAACTCACGTAGCCGCCATTGACTGTAATTGGGATGGCGGTTGTACACACATCGTTCGCGGGAGCCTGCGCCAGGCCTAACATTGAGACCATTGCACAGAACAGGGTAGACAGTAAAAACTGCTTCATGTTTTCGGTAATTATTGGTTTACGGTTGGTTACTTTTCTTAAAGAAAGTAAACTAAAGTAGTTGATAACTGTCATGAATACAAAACTTTCTACCGAAGAGGCTCAAACTGCTACTTACCCGAAATTCGCACCCGAACAAATTACCACAGCATGCTCTCGAAAGAAACCGATAAAAAGCTATTCCTGCTCGACGCATATGCACTGATATTCAGAGCCTATTATGCCTTCATCAAAAGCCCTCGAATCAACTCTAAGGGGCTCAACACTTCGGCGATGTTCGGGTTTACCAATGTGCTGCTCGACATTCTGAAAAAAGAAAAACCCAGTCACCTGGCAGTGGTATTCGATCCACACGAAGAAACGATTCGCGTTGCAGAATTTCCGGAATACAAAGCCAATCGCGAGGAAACACCTGAAGACATCAAGCTGGCCTTCCCTTACATCGTGCGCATCATCGAAGCCATGAACATCCCGGTGTATCAAGTCAGCAAATACGAAGCAGACGACGTTATCGGAACGTTGGCGAAAAAAGCAGAGCAAGCAGGCTTTACAACGTACATGATGACGAGCGACAAAGACTATGGGCAGCTTGTTTCAGACAACATCTTCGTATACCGCCCGGGCCGTGGTGGCGGCGAAGCTGATATTCTCGGTGTGCCTGAGGTGTGCGAAAAATTTGGGATTAGCAATGTTTCCCAGGTAATCGATATTCTTGGTATGATGGGCGATGCGGTCGACAACATTCCCGGTATTCCTGGCATTGGCGAAAAAACGGCAACCAAACTTGTGCAAGAATTCGGGTCCTTGGAAGGGCTGCTGGCCAACACCGATAAACTGAAAGGAAAACAGAAAGAAAATGTCGAGAACAATACCGACATCGCCTTGCTCTCCAAGAAGCTCGCGACCATCATACTCGATGTGCCTGTCGACCTGGAAGAAGAGCGGCTGCTGGTAAAAGAATTCGATAAGGAAAAAATTACATCCGTTTTCGAAGAGCTGGAATTCAGAGCGCTGCTCAAGCGTGTAGTCGGCGAAACTCCCGCTGCTGATAAGGGCGTGCAAGGCGAGCTGTTTTTTGTGGAAGACACAGATGCCGAGAATGATCAACCGAAAACTTCCTATAAAACCCTTCAAGACGTGGCACACCACTACCACCTGGTGCAGGAAGACGAAGACATTCACGCACTCGTGGAGCAGCTTAAAAAAGCAGCGATTTTTTGCTTCGATACGGAAACTACAGAGTTAGACCCTATCAACGCTTCGCTGGTGGGCGTCTCCTTTTCCATGAAGCCTCACGAAGCATTCTATGTGCCTTTGCCGACCGACGCAGAGCAAGCCAAGAAGCTGCTGCACCGATTCGCGCCGATTTTCGAGGACGCGTCAAAAGAGCTTATTGCACAGAACTACAAATACGATTACAAGATGCTGCTCAAATATGGCATCCGCGTTAGCAATCGCATTTTCGACACCATGGTTGCCCATTACCTCATCAACCCCGATGGCAAGCACGGCATGGATGAACTCAGTGAAAACTACCTGCAGTATTCGCCAATCTCCATCGAGACACTTATAGGCAAGAAAGGAAAATCGCAAGGCTCAATGGCCGATCTGGCGCCCGAAGCAGTCTCCGACTATGCCGCCGAAGATGCCGATATAACCTTGCAATTGAAGGAACGGTTTGAACCCGAATTGCAAACCGGAAAAATCAGAAGCGTGTTCGATGACGTTGAAATTCCGCTCATCACCGTGCTGGCCGACATGGAGTGGGAAGGTGTAAAAGTGGATGAGCACTTCCTCAGAAATTACAGCCAAACACTCCAAGCCGATATACTTGCCGCAGAAGAAGAAGTGTGCGCTATGGCCGGCGAGAAATTCAACGTCGACTCGCCAAAGCAGCTCGGTGTGATTTTGTTTGAAAAAATGAAAATCACCGACCAGGTGAAGAAAACGAAAACGGGACAATACAGCACCGATGAGGCCACGCTTTCCAAATTCGAACACGATAATCCTATAATTGCTCGCATACTCGACTACCGCGAACTGCGCAAGCTAAAGTCGACCTATGTAGATGCATTGCCGGAGCTCATCAACCAACACACAGGAAGGGTTCACACCACCTACGGACAGACCGTAGCAGCCACCGGTCGCTTGGCTTCAAACAACCCCAACCTGCAAAACATTCCAATTCGTACACCTCGCGGAAAAGAAATTCGCAAGGCGTTCATTCCACGCAACGAAGAATACACGCTGCTATCTGCCGACTATTCGCAAGTTGAATTGCGCATCATTGCATCGCTGAGTAACGATGAAAATATGTGTGAGGCATTTTTGCACGGTGAAGACATTCACAAAGCAACTGCAGCCAAAGTGTTTGGTGTGCCGCTGAGTGAAGTTGATAAAGACATGCGATCGAAAGCCAAGGCCGTCAACTTCGGAATTATTTACGGACAGGGCGCTTTCGGACTGGCTCAAAACCTTGGTATTCCGCGCGGCGAAGCCAAATCGATTATCGAAGCATATTTTCAGCAATTCTCGAGTTTGAAAAGCTACCAGCACGAAACCATCGAGTTTGCACGCAAGCACGGCTACATCGAAACCATACTGGGTCGACGCAGGTATTTGGCCGACATCAATTCGGCCAATGCAGTGGTGAGAGGGTTTGCAGAGCGCAACGCCATCAACGCTCCCATCCAAGGCTCGGCAGCCGACATCATCAAAGTTGCAATGGTTAACCTCGATCGTGAAATCAAAAAGCGCAACATGCGTTCGCGCATGATCATGCAAGTGCACGATGAATTGGTTTTTGACGCTCACCGCGAAGAGGCCGAAGAATTGAAAACGCTGGTAGCAGAAAAAATGAGCGGTGCTGTGCAAATGCGTGTTCCGCTGGTTGTCGATATGAATACAGGTACTAATTGGCTTGAAGCGCATTAATACCTGTGTATATTCGCACCCAAAATTTTGCACCCATAGCTCAGACGGTTAGAGCAACTGACTCATAATCAGTGGGTCCTTGGTTCGATCCCAAGTGGGTGCACTCTCATAAAAAAGGCCCAGCAATGCGGGGCTTTTTTTATGTTGTCGTTCAGACTCAACCGAAGTTTCAGGTTAATTCAAAACGATAGTCTTCTCTTCTCTCTCCACCATTACTCCTACCGGCCGCGCAAAAGCACCACATCCGAAATCACGCATGCGCTGCTCCAAGGAAGCAGCTGCTTGCGGCGGCAAAGCAATGAGCAATCCTCCACTCGTCTGCGGATCACACATTACAAGCAATTGCTGCAACGAAAGTTGATCAATCTTGGATGCATAATGTGCGTAATTCTTCATGGTCATATCCGGATAAATATGCGCTGATACATACGCATCCAAAAACGGATAAACCGGTATTGCCGAAAAATCTATGCGAGCCGAAAGTCCGCTGGCCTCGCACATTTCCAGCAAATGCCCCGCAAGGCCAAAGCCGGTTACATCGGTCATCGCATGCACATCCACATGCGATGCGATGTCATCTCCTATTTTATTGAGTGTGCTCATGTAGGTTACGCACGTGTTGAGATGCTCAATATCCTTCAACTGTCCTCGCTTCATTGCGGCGGTTACGATGCCGGCCCCAAGAGGCTTCGTCAGGTAAAGCACATCGCCTGCTTGCGCTCCACTGTTGCGCAACAAATTCGCTTTGCTCACACGACCGTTTACCGCCAATCCGAAAATCGGTTCTGTGCTTTCAATACTATGCCCGCCGGCAAGCGGTATACCCGCCATTCGACAGATGTATCGGCCGCCTTCAATGACTTGCGAGGCAAACGCAGCGGGAATTTTTTCAATTGGCCAACCCAACACCGCCAAGGCCATCATGGGTTTTCCTCCCATAGCATACACATCACTCAGTGCATTCGCAGCTGCTATTTTTCCAAACGTGTAGGCATCATCAACCATCGGCATGAAAAAATCCGTCGTAGCTATAAGTCCCTCGCTTTCATTCCATGCATAAACAGCAGCATCATCGTGTGTTTCACTGCCCACCCAAAGCATTGGGTCGCGCGGTAAAACATCTTCAGTATGCAAAATTTCTTTCAGTACCGCCGGTGAAATCTTACAACCACAGCCGGAGCCTTTGCTGAACTGGGTAAGTTTTATCTCGTTCGTCATGCGCAGCTAGGTGGTTGGTTGAAGTTTTAATAAAATGTCTACTATTTCCGCCATTGATTGATCCTGCAGTGTCAGTATGCTTTCATACTTTCCCTTGCGTGTTTGTATCGCGTGCTCGTAGTTGCGGTCGTAGTAATCGAGCAGCGGCAATACCCAACCCATCATATCACCTGAACGCAAGGCTTCTATGCTCACCTTTACACGGTCGCCGCCCATGCGCTTGGTAATACCGATTGTTTTCTCTTCCAGTAATTCTTTATCAAAACACCCGTATTCAGCCAAAATGCGCTCAGCGCGCGATTGTACGTCACGGTCAATAGACACAATTGAGGCTTCGCTTGATTGCTCGAAAAACGCATCCGCAATGCGCAAGCGCCCAATAAAACGACTTTCGTTTTCGATCCAAACTCTTTCAGCCTGGCGGAACTCTCCCAGTTCCCACGCCACTGCATTCTCGAATGCCTCCTGCGTGGGTTGCGGCGGAAGACCTAAGCCACCGAAGGCCGACCCACGGTGACTTGCCAATGCCTCCAAATCAAGTACCGCCTCTCCGCGACTGCGCAGCTCTTGCAGTATTTCCGTTTTTCCGGCTCCTGTCTTCCCCGATAATACCATAAGGGGCCAACGATGTTGGAACTGCGAAAGGCACCACCTGCGATATTCCTTGTAACCTCCTTCCAGCAAATAAACTTCCATACCCACCGAGCTCAGCAGCCAAGCCATCGTGTTACTTCGAATTCCACCGCGCCAGCAATAAAGACAAATTTTACCATCCGGAGCCGAAGCACGCGCCGCCTCAATGTAGTCTATAAACTTGTGCCCCACTAAGCGATATCCCAAACTCACCGCCTCGTTGCGCCCTTCATTTTTATACGTGATACCTACCTCATGACGCTCATCGTCGTTGAGTAATGGTAAACTGATGGCCCCCGGCATGTGGCCCTCCAAATACTCCTTTGGGCTGCGCACATCAAACAGTGGCATGCCCTGTTTCACCTTGTCAATAAAAGAATGTATGTCGATTGCTTCGGTCATGGTTATCGTCCATCACCATCAAGCAAATTACCCAACCCGCCCAAGATGCCGCCTTCTTCCTTACGTCCGCCCATTCCTGCATACGATGAAATGCGAGAAGCCAAGCGCGAAATAGGCAGTGTTTGCAACCAAACAGTGCCGGGCCCTCGCAACGTAGCGAAGAAAAATCCTTCGCCACCAAACAAGGTGTTTTTAACGCCGCCGACAAACTGAATATCGTAGTCAATCGTTTGCGTGTATGCAACCACACATCCGGTATCAATCTTTAATACTTCGCCGTGTTGCAACTCACGCTTCATGATGTGGCCCCCCGCATGACAGAAAGCCATGCCGTCGCCTTCAATTTTTTGCATGATGAATCCTTCGCCACCGAAAAGACCCGTTCCAAGTTTCCGCTGAAACTCGATGCCTATGGAAACACCCTTCGCTGCGCAGAGAAAAGAATCTTTCTGACATACAATCTTTCCACCCATTTGCTGCAAATCGAGTGCGATAATCTTACCGGGATAGGGCGATGCAAACGCCACTCTTGCCTTACCCATTCCGCGATGGGTGAAGGTTGTCATAAACAAACTCTCACCTGTGAGCAAACGCTTACCTGCACCCATTAGTTTATTGAAAAACCCGGTGCCGCCTTGTTGACTTCCATCGCCAAACACGGTTTCCATCTGCACACCTTCATCCATATACATGAATGCTCCGGATTCGGCAACGACGGTTTCCTGGGGATCGAGTTCAATTTCTACACATTGCATTTCCTCTCCGAAAATGCGAAAATCTATTTCGTGATTCGTTCTCATGTTAAAGGGTTCTGAATTGGGAGTAAAGGTAGGAATACAGCCTAACAAAGGACTGCAAGACTACAGTATTATTGGATGCCGGAAAAGACAATGCAAATCGTTTGAGCATTCCATCGATATGTTGCCTTGCTGTTTCAATGCGACGCATCTGAGTTCAAAAACTAACAATCTGAATTTCGTTTCTTCTCCAGCGCAAAAGCAAGGGTTCAACACGCTGCTCGTTGAATACACGTCATTGATCATTCGGTCGGAAGAAAATAATTTCTCCCAACGACTAGATGAGTTACTCCATCAAATTGCTGGGTTTGCCGGCGCAGACCGCTCCAATTTTTTCGTTTGATTACGCCGAAAAAACCTGCTCTAATTCGAACGAATGGTGCAAGAAAGCTATTGAACCACAGATAAGCGACCACCTGCTACTTCCCAAAATCTGTAAAAACCAATCAATCGGACTGATATTGATTGCCCACCACGTTGATGTCATGACATAGCTTCGGGGATGTATGAAAAAACAACCTCTAGTGCACTCAAACGAAACCGCGATGCGAATCAAGGAAGCTGCTCGTGAGGTATTCCTAAAATATGGTCTTGACAACGCCCGAACAGCAGACATTGCTACCCTATCAGAATCCAATGCGTCTCTGATCTTCTATCACTTTCGCAGCAAGGAAAAACTCTATCAACTCGTGATGTTAGAGGAGTTGGAGGTTTTTCTAAAATCACTTGTACCCATTCTCACGGATCCCGCCACAGACTTTGAAAAAAAGGTTGATTTAATCGTTGAACGATACAGCTGCCTTGTGGGCCAAGGTCCTCATCTTGCGATGTACGTTTTGAACGAAATGCTGAAGCGTCACTCGGTGGTTAAGATTGCCATCAAGAAATTGAGCAGCACATTAAACCGCTCGGTGATGTCGGACCAGCTGCGTGGGGCGGTTAGCAGAGGAAAATACAAGTCAATTTCATTTGCGCATGTAATCATGAATGTTACAGGTCTTACCGTATTTCCCGTGATTGCCGGACCAATCATTTCCATCATGGGCGGAATGAAACAAGCGGAATACGACCAGTTGGTGCGCGACCGGCAACGCGACATCACGGGTTGGGTGCTACAAATGCTGCGTTGAGAGCATCCATGCTGACACCGATTGGGGTAATAACCATGAATGCACGAATTATTTCGCTGCGGCTTTGCGGTAAAAAAATAAAAAAGGCCATCAACAATTAAATGTGATGGCCTTCGCTCCTCAGCCTGGGCTCGAACCAGGGACCCCATGATTAACAGTCATG
>CAMAYP010000108.1 GCA_945862415.1 Chryseobacterium gleum
TTGTCTTCGCTCAAAACATAATCGCCGTGCGCTTCTCACTACTTATCATTTTCATAGTCCTCAATCTTCTCATGCATGCACAAGCACCCGCGCTCATTATCTCAGGACAAGTATCTACCGAAATGGGGTTGCTATACCGACGGATCTAAGTGATGCGTTATGGCAGAATACAAACAGCGGAGCGGAGCCCCAATTATTTAGGCACCGGGTTCTGGAGACGGCGAGGGGCTGATTTATCCTGGGCAGCAGGTGTGTTTATTTTCTCTGCTTTCTCGAAGCCATGGGGCTAATATGTCTCAAAGCTTCCACGAAATTGCGTGTATCTTTACATTTGGACAAGCTCAAAAAATCGTCATGCCTGAAATAAGCAGATTCTTCGGTATAATCATTCGCATGTATTTTGGAGACCACAATCCTCCGCACTTTCATGCTATTTATCAGGAATTTACCGCGGAATACGACATTCAAACATTGGAAGTAATAAGAGGCAGTTTGCCGAGCAGAGCACACTCGATGGTTTTGGAATGGGCATCCATGCACCGCAATGAGTTAATGGAAGATTGGTTGCTTGCTTCCAATAAAATGGAGATTAAGTCAATTGAACCGCTTCAATAATTGGACTATGAACAAGATCGTTGAAATACAGTACAAGGGTGATTATACCATTTGGATGAGATTCGCTGACGGGTTTGCCAAGGAGGTTGATTTCAAACCAATCATTGGCGAAGGTGTAAGCTCTCCGCTGCTGAACCTGGAGTATTTTGGAAAGGTAGCCATTGATAATGGTGGAGGACTGGAATGGCCAAACGGATTTGATTGTTGTCCTAATTACTTGCGCGAACTTGCGGTAACACCGCAAGCGATTGCATCGTGAGCTTGCCCTGGGCTACGCTCGGGCACCGACGCTCGGGCAACGGTTACCGAGCGGAGTCTAGGTCAAAACACCGCCTTCGCAATCGCTTTCGTACTCTTGGCCTTGCCCATCGTGTAGTAGTGCAAAACAGGAACTCCACTTTGCATGAGTTCTTTCGATTGCTGAATGCACCATTCAATTCCAATGTTTCGCACTTCTTCTTCTGACTTCGCCTTCTCTACCATCTGCACCAATTCATCGGGCATATTGATGTGGAAGTGATGCGGGATGATGCTGAGCTGCGAACGACTTGCCAGCGGTTTCAATCCGGGTATGATCGGCACATTGATGCCCATCGCTTTGCAGTCGTCCACAAACTTGAAGAACGCCTGGTTGTCGTAAAACATTTGCGTAACAATGTATTCAGCGCCTGCATCCACTTTGGCTTTCAAGAAGCGCAAGTCTGAATTCAAGTTGGGTGCTTCGAAGTGCTTTTCGGGATAGCCCGCAACGCCAATGCAGAAATTCGTCTTTTGCACGTCTTTCAAATCAGCATCGATGTAGGTGCCGTTGTTCATGTCGACTACCTGTTGCACGAGCTCATTTGCATAGGCATGACCATCGGGATCGGGCTTGAAGCGGCCTTCGCTCTTGATGGGGTCGCCGCGCAACACGAGCACGTTGTCGAGACCAACGAAATTCAAATCGATGAGCGCGTCTTCGGTGTCTTGCTTGCTGAATCCTCCGCAGATAATGTGCGGCACAGTGTCGACTTTATAACGATTGCTGATGGCCGCGCAAATGCCCACTGTTCCCGGGCGTTTGCGAACCACACGCTTTTCCAAAAGGCCATTGCCGGCGTCTTTGAAAACATATTCTTCGCGGTGGTAGGTTACATCCACAAAAGCGGGTGAAAAGTCCATCAACTCATCCATCGTTTCAAACAAGGAGTTGATGTTTTGTCCTTTCAGCGGTGGAAGGATTTCAATCGAGAAGAGTGTCGATTTTGCTTTGTCAATATGTTCGGTTACTTTCATGAGCGTAATTAGATTAATACAGGACTAAGCCATTTCTCTGCTTCTGCGGTACTGATTCCTTTGCGCTGAGCATAGTCCTTAAGTTGTTCGTTAGTGATTTTATTTAAACCGAAATACTTGGCCTGCGGATGCGCGAAATAGTAGCCGCTAACCGCAGCAGTCGGATACATTGCAAGTGATTCGGTGAGTTGAATGCCAATTGATTGTTCTACTTTAAGGATGTCCCATATGGTTTGTTTCTCCAAATGGTCGGGACATGCCGGATAGCCTGGTGCCGGGCGTATTCCGCGATATGCTTCGTCGATTAATTGCTCGTTCGATAGTTGTTCTTGCGAAGCATATCCCCACAGTTCTTTACGCACTTTTTCATGCATGTATTCGGCTAGCGCTTCAGCGAATCGGTCAGCCAAGGCTTTCGCAATGATCGCGCTGTAGTCATCATGGTCGGCTTCGAAGGCACTCACCATTTCATCTAAACCAAATCCGGTGCACACAGCGAAGCAACCCATGTAGTCGCGCACCCCGCTTTCTTTCGAAGCGATGAAATCGGAAAGTGCGTAATTGGGCTGTCCTGCTGTTTTGCGGGTTTGCTGGCGGAGGGTTAGGAAGGAGTATTGCTGATCGCCGACTGATAATTCAATATCATCACCGACGCTATTGGCTTCAAAGATGCCAACCACAGCGCGCCCTTGAAGCGATTGCTTTGCGATGATTTCTTCGAGCATTAGTTGCGCATCAGCATAAAGCTGTGTGGCTTGCTCGCCCACGATTTCATCATTCAGAATCTGAGGGAAGCGGCCCGCAAGTTCCCAAGCTTGGAAGAAAGGCATCCAATCTATATACGGAATGATTTCTTTTAAGTCAATCGCGTTGAATACATGCACACCCGGCTGCAACGGTGCTTGTATGGTGCTGCTATCGTAATTCAATTGTGCTCTGTTGGCGCGTGCTTCGGCAAGTGGAAGTAGATTCTTGCTTTCATTTTGTGCTGCGTAATTGGCGCGGACTTTTGCATAATCGCTGCGAATCGATTGCACATATTCAACTTGTTGTTCTTTGCTCAATAAGCTGCTCACCACTGTTACGGCGCGGCTCGCATCGAGAACGTGCACTACAGGATGATCATAATGTTGTTCGATTTTAACGGCGGTGTGCACGCGCGATGTGGTTGCTCCGCCAATAAGCAGTGGTACGTTCAGTTTGCGTCGCTGCATTTCCTTGGCTACGTGAATCATTTCATCGAGCGATGGAGTGATGAGACCGGAAAGCCCTATCACATCCACATTTTCTTTGATGGCGGCATCCAGAATTTTATCGGTAGGAACCATCACGCCTAGGTCGATGATTTCGTAGTTGTTGCAGGCAAGCACTACGCTCACGATGTTCTTGCCGATGTCGTGCACGTCGCCTTTCACAGTTGCCATCAGCACTTTTCCTGCGTTGCTAGCGGCAGTGCCACCTGCGGCGCGGAGTTCATCTTTTTCTGCTTGCAAATAGGGCTCGAGGTAGGCCACTGCCTTTTTCATTACACGTGCGCTTTTCACCACTTGTGGCAAAAACATTTTTCCACTTCCGAATAAATCACCCACGATACTCATTCCGGCCATGAGAGGTCCTTCGATTACGTGCAATGGGCGACCGTATTTCTGCCGTGCTTCCTCGGTGTCTTCATCAATGAATTCTATGATGCCTTTGATGAGCGCATGCGATAGGCGGTCTTCGAGTGGTGCTTTCCGCCATTCCAAATCCTGCTTTGATTCTTTCTTCGTTGACTCTTTATTCTTGTCGGCATAATCGAGAAGGCGCTCAGTTGCATCTTCACGGCGATTGAGCACTACGTCTTCAATCAGCTCCAGCAACTCTTTCGGAATTTCGTCATACACCTCTAACTGACTCGGATTGACAATGCCCATATCCAGGCCATGCTGGATGCCGTGATATAGGAAAACAGAGTGTATGGCCTCACGAACGCGGTTGTTGCCGCGAAATGAAAACGACACGTTGGAAACCCCGCCGCTCACTAATGCACCCGGTAAGTTTTGCTTGATCCATTGCGTGGCTTGAAAGAAATGCACGGCATTGTTGCGGTGCTCTTCCATGCCTGTGCCGACAGGAAAAATATTCGGATCGAAAATGATGTCGCTTGCATCGAACTTAACCACATCCACCAAAATGCGATATGCGCGATTGCAAATGGCTATGCGTCGTTCATAGTTGTCGGCTTGGCCTTGCTCATCGAATGCCATGACAACAACTGCAGCGCCATAACGCTTGATTTTTTTTGCTTTGGCGATGAAGTCTTCTTCTCCTTCTTTCAGCGAAATTGAATTCACGACGCCTTTTCCCTGAATGCACTTGAGTCCTGCTTCAATGATTTCCCATTTGCTGGAGTCAATCATCACCGGGATGCGAGCGATGTCGGGTTCGCTGGCTATAAGGTGGAGGAACCTCGTCATGGCGTGAACACCATCGATGAGACCTTCATCCATGTTCACATCCAGAATTTGCGCGCCGCCCTCCACTTGTTCTTTTGCAACGGCAACAGCATCGTCGTAGCGGTCGTTTTTGATAAGCTCCAGGAATTTCTTTGAGCCTGTTACATTGCAGCGTTCACCCACATTGATAAAGTTGGATTCTGCTGTGGCTAAAAGTGGCTCAAGGCCGGAGAGTCGGAGCTTGTATTTTGAGTTCGGTGTATTCATCTATCGTTCTTCAGGCTATCGGTTGTGATATAGTGCGTGGTTGGAATTTAGCCGCTACCTCCGCAATTGCTTTGATGTGGTCGGGCGTGGTTCCGCAGCAGCCGCCGAGTATGTTGACGATTCCTTTCTGGCAGTAGGAGCGAACCAGTTCAGCCATTTGATCGGGTGTTTGATCATAGTGTCCCATTGCATTCGGGAGACCCGCGTTGGGATATGCGCTCACTAAAAAGGAGGCGTGTTCGCTGAGTACTTCAACATATTGCTCAAGTTGCTCGGCACCCAAAGCGCAGTTAAGGCCTATGCTGAATAGGGGCGCATGCGACATCGAAATCAAGAAGGCCTCTGACGTTTGTCCGCTCAAGGTGCGTCCGCTAGCGTCGGTTATAGTACCGCTAATCATGAGGGGTATTTCGATGTTGCGATTTTCGCATACTTCCATGGCTGCGTAAAGAGCCGCCTTGGCGTTGAGCGTGTCGAATATGGTTTCAATGAGCAGTGCGTCAACGCCGCCATCAAGCAATCCGTTGATTTGTTCTGTATAGGCTTCAACCAATTGGTCATATGTAATTGCGCGAAAGCCGGGGTCGTTCACATCGGGGGAGAGCGATGCTGTGCGGTTGGTTGGGCCCACTGCACCGGCTACAAATCGCGGCGAGGCGCCGGGGTTTTCTTGCTGAAATCGTTCAACTGCTTTGCGCGCGCAACGAGCTGCTTCTACATTTAACTCGTAGGCCAACGATTCCATGTGATAATCGGCCAAGGAAATACGTTGGGCATTGAACGTGTTCGTCTCGATGATGTCGGCACCTGCGGCCAAATACTGGTAGTGAATCTCTTCAATGATTTCAGGGCGCGTTATACAGAGTAAGTCATTGTTGCCCTTCAGGTCACTTTCGTGCGTTGCGAACCGAGTTCCTCTGAAGTCGTTTTCCTCCAGTTTATAGTGCTGAATCATGGTGCCCATTGCACCATCGAGGATGAGTATTTTTTGTTGCGCAAGCGATTGCATGGTCATAACCGTGGGTATTAATGCTGCACAAGAAGTTGGATGGGATGCACGCGAGAAACCTCGCTGCCTCATCTATCTCGAATTCGTTCGAGTAGGAGTTGGCACCCAGCTTTTACAGGGTTGCCAGGACATCACAGGGCCTTTTCCCTCCGTCCTTCTTGATAAAGCGCTGCGAATATAGTCGGTAATACGATTGAACAAAGGCCGACTCGAATTAAACCTGCTTTTCGGTTGTTCGTCTTCGCAATTGCTGTATTTATACCGCTGCTAAACCATTATTTAATTGAAACTTCACATTGATACTAAAATGCTCTGGAATCGGAGCAAGTACTGGCTGTTGATAGCGTTGGTAGTAGTGCTTGCTGTTTATCCGTTGAGCTTCTTTCAGTTTATACCCAAGTGGGACAGTGTTCGAGGGTATTTGCCTTATCGTTTTTTCGTGAGTGATTACATTCTGGATGGGCAGCTCCCATTTTGGAATCCATTTCAGCGGTTGGGATATCCTGGGTATTCCGATTTGCAGAGCGGATGCTGGTATCCGATTATGTGGTTGCTCATGTTGTTTGGTCAGTATGATATTACATCCCTGATTCTCGAGGTTGTATTGTGTTTCATAATTTCCGGATGGGGTATGTTTACTCTAAGTCGGTGGATGCATGGTTGCAACCGCACAGCCGCAGTATTATCTATTAGTTATGCGTTGTGCGGCTTTATGGTTGGTTCTACCCAATTGATGGTGTTCCTCATAGGGCTTGCGTGGTTGCCTTGGATTGTTTGGGCCTGGTTGCGCGTGCTTCAAGGAGGCGGGGCGCGATATGCAGCAATGCTATCATTTTTTCTGATGTGCAACATAACGGGGGCTAGTCCGGCATTTACAATTGTGTTGCTGTATTTATTGCCTGCCATTGCCTGCTACTATTTCTTCCGAAGCAAAGGAAAGCTCGAGTTTCTTCGCCACTTTGTTTTCTATGCTCTGATATCTGCCACATTGTTGCTGTTTCTCTTGGCTCCTTTCATTGTATCGTTTGTTGATTTTTTGCCATACTTCAATCGTTCCGGCAAGATGCCGTATGAAGCGATTATCCTAAACCCGTTCGTTTGGAGCGACTACATTTCATTTTTATTTCCATACAGTGTTATCTCCACGCATTCGATGTTTCAGATAACGGATCTGTCGTTGCGCAATGCCTACATCGGGATTGCAGGGCTTTTGTTTTTTGGCGCTACCATAATTTCTTCAAAGTATCGATCCAAGTGGTTTTGGGGTATTGCTGTGTCGCTGGTAATTGCCATGTGGCTTGCCATGGGAGATGAGTCCGGAATTTATCGCATGGTTTATCATTTGCCTGGCTTCGGCCTTTTTAGGCACCCGGCATTTTTTAGAGGATATGGCATTCTGTGTATGCTGTTACTTGCAGGATTTTCAATGCGCCAATGGTTGAACGGTGAAATCGTGCTGAATAAGATTTTCATACGTGTTTTTATCGGTATGCTGGCAGCAGTAGCCTGCGCAGCGTGGATCTCTGCCGAAAGCGGCCTCGTGGTGAAGACATTTGAAGAAATTGCGCGTGCCGGTGAATTCCCTTCGCATGGTTTCGCAAGTCAGTTGTTTGTTAATAGTGTTCTTACGCTTTTATTGATTGGATTTGTGCTGGCTCTTTGGCGATTCTTTTCTCTTTCTCGATTCGCAGTTTTACTGCTCTTTGTTTTCCTCGATTTGATTGTTCAGACACGCCTTACTGCACCAACAACGATTTATCACTCGGTGACATATGCCGAAACCAAGGCTTATTTCAATACCCTCGAAGAATTGCCGGCGCATGATCAATCCGCTAATTTGACTCCTGTCAAACTATTGGATGAGACGCAGGGTTTGCTCACCAGCCCTGCATTGGTAACTAATATTTCAACTTTCAATAGACGTGTGAGCTCTGTGGGCGAGAACCCGTTGCGATTCCGAGCGTTCGATCAGGCTAAGGATAGCGGCATGCTGGCTTGGGTGCTGGAGAATCCGCTGATGTACTTCCCGTATCGTATTTGTTTGGATGGCGACAGCATCGGTGAAGGTTGCATTTTTAGAATGCCCGTGCATTTGGATAATGTTGGTAGGGAAAGTCAACTTGAAAACGTTCAGATAGACTACAATGCCTACAGGGCTTCAGTAAACAATCCGACGGAATACAGCCGATGGTTGGTTTTAAACGCGAATTATCACCATCTGTGGTCGGCAAAGTTGAATGGTGAAGTTCTTCCAATCGAACGCGTCAATCATTTGGCTATGGGCGTTCTCATTCCTGCGCAGACTGCAGGTGTCATAGAGTTTCAGTTTGATAGTCCTGCTATCCGTTGGGCAATAGCACTGGCATTGCTTGGTTTAATAGCACTTGCCATTGTACTGCTTCGAACGAGGAAAGCGGCTTCGTCTGAAGTTCCCGAGTAGGGCTTTTTTACACGGGAATTTTGAAATGCCACCATCTGGTCTATTTTTGGCCCACAATCAATAACACCATGCCGTATTTATTTACCTCAGAATCGGTGTCGGAAGGACATCCCGACAAAGTAGCAGATCAAATTTCAGATGCATTAATCGATAACTTCCTGGCGCAGGATCCATCTTCCAAGGTGGCTTGCGAAACGCTTGTAACTACCGGTCAGGTTGTATTGGCAGGCGAAGTGAAGTCCAATGCATACTTGGATGTACAAGACATCGCACGCGATGTGATTCGTCAAATCGGATACACCAAAAGCGAATACATGTTTGAAGCAAATTCATGCGGTATTCTCTCAGCTATACA
>CAMAYP010000109.1 GCA_945862415.1 Chryseobacterium gleum
CTGGGGACTGGGGACTGGGGACTGAAGACTGGGGACTGGGGACTAGGGATTAGGGATTAGGGATCGTGATGAATTCTCGACGCCTCACTTTCAACCTACAACCTTCAACACCACCCTCAACACTCTACAAAACAGCAACTTAGCATTACAAACCTCGCCCCCTCGCACCTCGCACCTCGCACCTCGCCCTTAATTTCTCTTGCGCAATCAAATTTCCTTCGTATTTTCGCGCTCCTAAAATTTTTAATTAAATAATTCAAAATCAATGAACCGTTACGAAACTGTTTTCATTTTGACTCCCGTGCTGTCTGAAGAGCAGGCAGCGGAAACAGTAGACAAGTTCAAGAAGTTTTTGAAGGGCAAGGGCGCCTCTATCAAGCACGAAGAAAATTGGGGCTTGAGAAAATTGGCTTACCCTATCCAGAAGAAAACGACTGGCTTCTACTATTTGATGGAGTTCGAAGCACCCGGTGAGGCTATCACCCCATTCGAAACTGAATTCCGCCGCGATGAGCGCGTATTGCGCTTCCTCACAACTGCCATGGACAAGTTCCACACGCAGTACGCTGAGAGCCGTCGAAACAAGGCTAAGGAAAAGAAAGAAACCAAAGCCGAAGCTTAATCTTCATTAATCCTCAAAAACAGAAAAAAATGGCTGACGAAATTCGTTATCTGAATCCCATCGATATTGAAACCAAGCAGGAGAAATACTGCCGCTTCAAGAAGCACGGTATCAAGTATATCGACTACAAAGACGCAGACTTCTTGTTGAAGCTGTGCAATGAACAAGGTAAGCTTCTGCCGCGCCGTCTTACAGGTACTTCATTGAAGTATCAACGTAAAGTAGCACAAGCAGTAAAAAAGGCCCGTCACTTGGCCCTTATGCCTTACGTAGCAGACATGTTGAAATAATCACACGGAGGGAATAATCATGGAAGTAATTCTGAAATCAAACATCGAAAAGCTAGGCGCTAAGGACGAAATCGTCGCTGTGAAGCCTGGTTACGCTCGCAATTACCTCATCCCACGTGGATACGCTATTGCAGCAACAGAAAGCGCTAAGAAGATGCTATCTGAAAACTTGAAGCAACGTGCACACAAAGAGACCAAGATTTTGGCTGAAGCTCAGGCTACAGCCGATAAACTCGGCGCTCTCGAAGTGAAAATCGGCACCAAGGCATCTGAGACCGGAAAGATTTTCGGTTCAGTAAATACCATCCAGTTGTCTGAAGCACTCGCGAAAGCAGGCTTCAACATCGATCGCAAGAGCATCAGCTTGTCTGACGACAACATCAAGATGCTCGGCGCTTACGAAGCCAAAGTGAAACTCCACAAAGAAGTTTCAGCTGTGGTGAAGTTTGAAGTGGTTGCTGAATAAGAAACGACATCATCACGATCTATGAAAAAGGGCTGTCCGAAAGGGCAGCCTTTTTTGTAATGACGAATGACGAGGGGCGAAGTGCGAGGGGCGAAGTGCGAGGGGCGAATGGAAAGTGATGGTCATGGTCCACCAAACCTATTTCCTATCACCTATCACCTATCACCTAGTACCTAGTACCTAGACCCCACCTCCCCTCTCGCCAAAACAGCGCACCGTCTTTCAGATCGAGCACCCGACATGATGCGCTGAGCTGCTGCTTCAGCCACTCCCTTCGTTTGCGCGATAGTCGATTGCCTAGTATAACGGTGTGACCAGCTGCAAGCGTAAGTTCTTCTTTCGTCCAATAATGCGGTTTACCGCGATCGGAAAAGAAAATGGTAGCAGAGGAGTCGATACAGGAAAGATGCAACAACGAGCTATCGGCTAACAATAGATTGCAATCTTGGAGCTGCCATTGCGGAGAATTCAAGGTGAGCAATTCCGCTTGAAGTCGATCCTCCCACGCAAGCGTATCAATGCTGCGTGCATACCACGAAATGCGATAGTTGCTAAATGCCTTGTTGGAAGCCAATTCATCATCAATAGTGATCATCCTGCCTTGGCTGACCATCGTTATCGCTTCACCGCGATAATCACTGTGAATGCAGATTTCGTCCTGTCCGTTCTTCTCGAGCCGTGCTATAAATCCACCGCTCAACCAGCAAACATGCAAGCCAAGCGCTACTAGCAACGCATGCTTGTTTCTTCCCAACACACAGACACACCAAGTCACAACACACCCCACACACAACCACACTTCCCAAAACTCCCAGTACACCCGATCAATCAGTGCATGTGGCCAATGGGCCGACCATTCCATCAAGTCGTTCATGATGCGTGTGAGCAACCCAACCAATCCGGCAATAAAGGATGCAAACGGTGAAAATGCGATGAACGCGAAATAGGCAATCGACAGATAAAGCACAACGGTCGATAGCGGTATCACCATCACATTGGTAATCATAAACCACGTAGGAAACTGATGAAACAAGTAGATGGTGAGCGGCATCGTGGCAACCTGCGCAGCAATAGAAATACTCGTTAGCTCCCATAGCCATTTGATCATGCGCGATTGGAAATAGAACAATCGATGCAACGCGGGATGAATAGCAGCAATACCAATGACAGCCAAATAGGAAAGCATGAATCCCATGCTGAATGCTATTTGAGGGTTGTGCACCAATAGCAGGATTGCCGACGCAGCCATTGTATTAAAAATGGTATTCCGCATTCCGTAATTGTCGGCCACTATTACAAATAAAAACATCCATGCCGCGCGTAACACAGAGGGTGAAAAGCCTGTCATCGCTGCATATAACCAGAGCAGCAACACTGGAATGATTGTCTTGAGGCGCTTCGCCTTTTTCCTTCCCCAAAGGCGCTCAAACAGTGGCTTCAACAGCATATAAATGAGTGCCACGTGCATGCCCGAAACTGCCAATACATGCACAACTCCCGCGCGCGCATAGTTCTGCATCACCTCGCGATCGATTGCACTCGCCTTTCCCAAAATGAGCGCCGACAGGACTCCCAGTTCGCGCTGTTCGATGGGCTCTTTTGACAGCCGGTTTAACAGCAATTCTCGCCAGCGAATGAACGTTCCATGCAAGGTTGATGTGCGCAACGAATCACTCAAACTCCAATTTGCTTGCTTCACATAAGCCTGCACCCAAACGTCTTGCGTACGCAGATAAGCCGCGTAATTAAACTCCAACGGATTGTGCGGCTGATCGGGCTCTTGGGTCGTGCACCTCACAACCAACACATCGTCGGCATGCACCGACTGAGAAGAAGTTGTATCGCGTTCGATGGTCAATGCCATCTTACCGCGACATGCAGCAAATGATGAGTCGCAATACAACCCGATGACCTCACCCGTGACCTTCCATCTGCCATTGGCTTGTATCGGTTCATCTTTCAGCCGAACTGCGTAAACGGCCTCACCTCCTGTTCTGTGCACAGCATGCCATGCGTCGTACTCGCGACTCGTTGAACGCACCATACCAATGCCTATTAGCATCCACACGCAAGAATAAAATATGCCATTATGGAATGCGAAACGTACCGACATCCATTGACGATTCACCCCCATTCGCATCAGAAAAAAACAGAGATAACCACCAACTACAGCAGCGCAAGCAGCGAGTATGAAAGTTGATTCTGCTACGTAAACGCCCACCAAGAGCGGTAAAACCAATCGCACCAGAGGAGAGCGAAGCCAGATGTCGGGGATAGCCATAGCACTTGTTCTTTGTTGAACAAGTTGCAATGCGAAAATGAATGAATCAAGGAGTTGTTATGCCGTCTTGATGGAATAAATCAGCGATTAAAATCGTCGGGATTCAAATCGGTATAACGCCGCTTTTTGAATAGAAAGAAGTACTTCAAGATGCTTTGATTATACACTCCGGTTAAGTTGGGTTCAACGATTGCCAACTCCTCTTTCCGGCGCTTGCGTTGCAATACTCGCACATTGCTATAGAAGCTAAAGTGAGCCTTTAGCACCGCAGTGAAATGGCTCCACTTACCTTCCATTATGAAACGAAAACCGGCAACACCATCGAGCAGCATTCGGCGAATGAGCTTGAGGCGAAGATTGCTCGTGTGGTAATTCTTAACGAGCATATACAAATTGTTGCGAAAGTTGAGATACGTCTTGAAAGGGCTCTGCCTGTCGAGCGTGCCACCACCGTAGTGATACACCTTTGACTCACGGCACGCCCCTACTTTATAACCGCGGTTCTTCAAGCGCCAGCACAAATCGATTTCTTCCATGTGAGCGAAGAAATCTTCATCGAGTCCGCCAACTTCTATCCAGGCATCGCGACGAATGAACATAGCAGCGCCCGATGCCCAAAACACCTCTTCGTTTCTATTGTACTGCCCCAGGTCTTTTTCGAATTCGAAGAAAACACGTCCCGCACAAAATGCGTAGGCATCTTTATCAATATAACCACCTGCTGCACCCGCATATTCAAACCATTCTTTGCGATGGAAATCTAAAATCTTCGGCTGACACGCCACCATGCCCGGAGTGGAATCCATGTAGCCAAGCACAGGAGCAATCCAGTCGGGCGTTACCTCTACATCGGAGTTCAACAGCACATAGAATTCATTCGGAACTTGACGCAAGCCATGGTTGTAGCCCCCTGCAAAACCATAATTCTTATCCAATTCAACTATCGAAACGGATGGGAATTCGCTGCGGAGCAAACTGAGTGAACTGTCGGAAGATGCATTGTCGATAACCACGACATCGGCCAATGCCTCACTGTGCCGCACTACGTCGGGTAAGAACTGACGAAGGAATTTCTCCCCGTTCCAATTCAATATGACCACCGCGACGCGCTTCATTTCATTCAATCAATGCGGACTGTACCAGAGGTTTTCTATTTCGTCGCGGCTGTTGGTATCCGTTCTGTTGCCTGCGTTGAGTCTGGAGGCATCGCCCATGTTCAACGCTGAAGGGCGAGAGCGGACCATTTCCTTCCAGTTAAAATTTTTCGTCTCTTCCGGCACATCGCTGTGCAACAACTCCATATCGCCCATCAACGTTGTATCGTAAAACAGGAATCGGCGATTGTGCAAGTTGTTGTCAGTTGAGTAGTAATGCCAAATTTCGAATGGCCAGTAATCCACTTCGTGATTGCGAACAATACGCGTATTCGGCGCGCCATACTGCAGATAAACGCGCCCTCGATCGGTCTGCCAACCCTTCTTGATGCGCGTTTCAAAATTGTCTTGCACAATCTTAATTTTCTTTTCGTACTCCAACCATGCAGCCTCCGGGTTTTCGGGATTACGCTTCCACCAAAACGAATAAAAGAAACTTTGCATCGTAGTCAAATCGGCCTTCGGAATTTGACGATCTATCGCATCACGGTCAACATCCCTGGCAATTGGAATGTGATAAAAAAGAATTTGTCGAAGTGAATCAGCCTGAGAGAAGCGCGAAGCAAACGACAAAGAAACTTGGGCTGCACTAACCTCAACGACAGTAGAAGGCGATGGTAAATCGGCAATCTTATTGCGCGCAAACTCTCGTTCACGCAGTGCTACCAAATTATTCTCTCTATCGCGCACCTCAACGCGAAGCTTGTACTGCCCCGCCGGCACATCAGATATATCGAGCGTTTGTAACATGGGCACTACTGCAGCTGCCTTTTCTTTCTTCACACGTTTGCAAAACTCCACCGAATTATCCTTCATGTTCACTATGCAGATGGTGGTCACAAAAGGGCTTCCGGCTCCCCACATGCTATCGGTTCGGTAAATCTCTGCGTAATAAATGATGCTATTGAGTGAGGTGCCGTAGTAGCTGCTCACAAACGGAATCATATCGTAGCCCGACTTGCTGAATGCGTTTACATCGGCCGACTGCCGATAGGCGCTCACCCATTCTATATCCGAAATGAAAACGCCCTTTGCAGGAACAACTACTTCAATTTTCTGTACGAGCGATTCCGGAGCCTTTTGCGCGGCGTTTAAATCGCGCACCTCAATTTCCAAGTCGTAATTGCCTGCCGGAACAGCAAAGCGTTCAATCGAGAGAAAGTCGGATTTCTCATTTCCCAATACCACCGGCCCGTCGACCATGACCTTGCGAGCATCCACAATGGATCCTGCCCGCATGAGCACCAACGTAAGTTCAGCATGCGCCTGTGCATAGCCTGAATCGAGTGCTTGATGCTCGAAAGTAGAAGCGTCGAATGAAGTTACAAATTCGGCATAAGGACCAATGCCGGGAGCAAAAAAAACGCGGTAGTCGAACGTGACACGAACTGCCCAAAGTGGGGCGCTCATCAACATGCAAAACAACAGCAAGGTCCATTTTCGATTGGAAAACAACATGTGGTAAAGGTAATTCGCAAAGTCGTTGAGTAATTGATAAAGTGCCAAATGAATCAAAAGACACGTTGCTTACTTTCGTGGCATACCGAATTGACCATGCCACGCTTTCCGTTCCAGTTAACAACTGCCGCCGACTACGATGCGGCTTACCGCTTTAGCACCGAATCACCCGAGGCCTTTTGGGAAGATGTTGCCTCGCATTATCAATGGCGCAAACCATGGCACACAGCATTGGAATGGAACTTCCAAGCTCCCGATGTGAAGTGGTTTTTGGGCGCGGAACTCAACATCACGGAAAACTGCATCGACCGTCATTTGAAAAACAAGGCCGACGAAACTGCCATCATATGGGAACCCAACGAGCCGCATGAAGCAGCTAAGCACATCAACTACCGCGAACTGCACGATGAAGTGTGTCGCATGGCCAATGTGCTTGCCGATTTGGGCGTAGGCAAAGGTGACCGTGTGTGCATTTACATGCCCATGATTCCTGAACTCGCGTATTCCGTGCTCGCCTGCGCGCGCATTGGAGCAATCCATTCGGTGGTATTCGCCGGATTTAGCGCCAATGCTGTGGCCGACCGCATCAACGATAGTTCATGCAAAGTGGTTATTACAGCCGACGCCATGAGCCGCGGAGCCAAGCAAATCGCAGTGAAAGCTATCGTGGATGAGGCGCTAACCCATTGCACCACGGTGGAACGTGTGCTCGTGGTAAACAGAATGAATTGGGAGGTGTCTATGGTGGCAGGTCGCGATGTCGATTATGCAGAAGAACGCGCACAAGCCGCGCCGCACTTCGAACCTGTAGCCATGCAAAGTGAAGACCCGTTGTTCATTCTTTATACGAGCGGCAGCACAGGAAAGCCCAAAGGAGTGTTGCATACCTGTGGCGGTTACATGGTATATGCAGGCTACACCTTTAGCAACGTATTTCAATACAAACCCGGGGAAATTCATTGGTGCACGGCCGACATTGGCTGGGTAACAGGGCACAGCTACATCCTCTACGGACCGCTGCTCAACGCCGCAACCACGCTCATGTTTGAGGGCATACCCACCTATCCCGATGCGGGAAGATTTTGGGAAGTCGTAGATAAACACCGCGTGAATATTTTCTACACAGCACCTACAGCGATTCGCTCGTTGATGTCGGCAGGGCTCGACCATGTGCTCCCCTATTCACTGCAATCGCTGCGTGTGCTGGGCTCTGTGGGTGAACCTATCAACGAAGAAGCTTGGCATTGGTATGATACGAACATCGGAAAAAACCGCTGCGCCATTGTAGACACGTTTTGGCAAACCGAAACCGGAGGCATTATGCTCACTTCGTGCGCCGGAGTGACGAACTCCAAACCTGCGCTTGCCGGTTTACCGCTGCCGGGCGTCCAACCCATACTCGTCGACGCCAACGGAAAGGAAATCGAAGGCAACGGCGTGGAAGGACACTTGTGCTTCAAGTTCCCTTGGCCTTCTATCCTTCGCAGCACGTGGGGCGATCATGAGCGTTGTCGCCTTACCTATTTCTCGACCTACCCCAACCTATACTTCACCGGCGACGGTGCGCGCAGAGATGAAGATGGTTTGTATCGCATCATCGGTCGCGTCGACGATGTCATCAACGTGAGCGGCCATCGCTTTGGTACCGCTGAAATTGAAAACGCCATCAACCAAAACAAGAGCGTTGTTGAAAGTGCAGTTGTGGGCTATCCGCACGACATAAAAGGACAAGGCATTTATGCTTATGTTATTCTAGCGCAGGGTATCGAAGCCAATCAAGACATGCGGGAGCGCATCATCGAAACGGTAGCGCATGAAATTGGGCGCATAGCCAAGCCCGATGTAATTCAATTTGTGAGCGGCCTGCCCAAAACGCGTTCGGGAAAAATCATGCGACGCATACTGCGCAAAGTGGCCGAAGGCGATGTGAGCTCGCTGGGTGATACTACGACTTTGCTGGACCCGGCGGTGGTGGATGAGATTGTGAGGGGGAG
>CAMAYP010000110.1 GCA_945862415.1 Chryseobacterium gleum
TAAATACACCTCCGGGTGATACCGGCAGCAACTCAACCAATCCTTCCGAGGTGCAGGTAATTGCTTCGAGTCCGGAGAACTCACTGTTGGCCGCATCAAAAACTGCGATGACTTGTGTGGTGGTTGAAACACAACCATTGGCCTGCGTCAACGTGTAGGTTACTTCGTTGTCACCAATAATAGCTTGAGCAGGATCGAACTCGTCGCCGTTCACACCTGTTCCAGAGAAAACACCTCCTTCAACATCGGGAACCATTTGTTCTGCTGATGAGCTGGCGCAAAAAGCCGGGAATAGATAGAAATCGCTGCTCTCGGATGAAAGAACTTCAACCGTTTGCGTTACGCTTGCTGCACACACTCCTGAACCTGTGGTATAGGTTATATCATAGATGCCCGGTGCAATGTTCGGATCGAACACACCAGCCAAAACGGGCCCAGTAAAGTCGCCGTCATTCGTCACCGGATTCAATTGTATAGAAGTGTCTGTTGTGCAATACAAATCAGACAGATCGACAAAGTCGGCGGGCAAAATTTGGCGAATGCTCACAGCTTCGGTTTGCGTGAATTCGCAACCTGCAGCGGTAATCACCGTGTATCCAATCTGAAAATCGCCAACCGGCATTTGCGACGGATTGAAGATATTTCCTTCCACACCGGGACCTGAGAAAATTCCGCCTTCCACTTCGGGAATCAATGTTACCGGACCATCGCCAATGCAATACATGGGATTAAGACCTGAAAAATTCGAGTTCACCACATCCACCAAAACACAAACAGGCTCCGAAGTAGCTGAATTATTGCCCTCGGTTGCCGTCACCGTATAACATTCACTTTGCGTTGCAAGAACTGTTGTGCCCGAACTTACAACCGCTCCTTGGCTGTTTTGCCACGTATAAGAAACGCCAGCTGCGGATTGAACAGCGAGGGCAACTGATTCCCCTTCACAAATTACAAGACTTCCAGCGTATTCAATTACCGGTGTCTGCAATGCCGGTGCGGGCATCAAGCTCAAAGTTGAGGTGTAGATGTAGTCTCCATTATCTCCATTATCTGCATTTGCAGCATTACCGGCAACATACATCGTAACGGGAATCTCATTCGCAGGTGCTGTCCAACTGAACGTCCACGTGCGGGTATTGGAAGCAAATCCGGAGTTATCGATATGCGCGATAGTTGCCCGCGAATTGCCGCTGATTGTAGCGTTCAGAATGTGCGAATCGGCGCCTGGTGTCCAACTGCCTGCATTGGCGCCACTCGCCTGCAAGGATTCGAGGCCAAAGCCAAATAATCCGATACCCTGTTGTTGCACGGTAACATTCACCTCATAGGTATCACCCGGCACATACAGATTTCCATTGACCAATCCGACAACCGAAATCGAAACGCTTCCGCCACCGCTATTCAATGCAAAGTTGTTGTGGCACGAGCCGGAGGCACAGGTGCCTTCACCGGGTGAGCCATTGGAACCTGCTTTACCGGCAGAGTATTCGGCGTTATTCGATGTCATGCTGGTTAGCCCGAAAGCAACCATGAGAGCCGCAAATAAAACGAGTAGTGGTTTTTTCATAGAGGGGAATAAAAAAGGGTAAACAAAAAGGGATATGAACTGGTTCACATCCCTAATACGAAAATACAGCAGTTCTACCCTACCAACCGCTAGACCTCAATCAGTGCTTCGTCGTCGATTTTCTTCCTGAACACAATCTGCCCATCAAACACATCGAGTACAACCGCCTCCGTCTTATCGACCTTTCCGCTCAGAATGTATTTGGACAGCTCATTCATGACTTCTTTCTGAATGGTTCGCTTCACGGGGCGTGCGCCATACTGCGGATCATATCCCTTATCGGCGAGGTAAGCCAGTGCATCGGGCGTGACCACCATATGAATATCCGACTTCACCAGGCGTTCAGAAAGCATGTGCAACTGGAGTTTCACAATGTTCTCGATTTGCGACTTCCCAAGAGGTGTGAACATGATTACTTCATCTATGCGATTCAAAAACTCAGGACGTAATGAAGACTTCAGCACAAGCATTACCTCCAACTTCGTGCGTTCAAAGAGCTCATCACTTTCTGCATCCTTGGCCTTCTCGTAATTCTCCTGGATTATTTGTGAACCCAAATTGCTCGTCATAATAATGATGGTGTTTTTGAAATTCACCACGCGTCCCTTCGAGTCGGTGAGTCGGCCATCGTCGAGCACTTGCAACAGCACATTGAACACATCAGGGTGTGCCTTTTCGATTTCATCCAACAGAATAACCGAATACGGTTTTCTGCGCACGGCCTCGGTGAGTTGTCCGCCTTCATCGTAGCCCACATATCCGGGAGGCGCACCCACCAAACGACTCACCGTATGGCGCTCCTGATACTCGCTCATATCGATGCGCGTCATTGCATTTTCATCGTTGAAGAGAAAATCACTTAGCGCCTTCGCGAGCTCTGTTTTACCCACACCGGTTGTTCCAAGGAAGATGAAAGAACCAATGGGCTTGCGTTCATCGCTGAGACCTGCCCTGCTTCTGCGCACTGCATCACTCAGCGCAACGATGGCCTCGTGCTGACCTACAACACGCTTAGCCAACTCATCTTCCAACCTCAACAATTTCGCTCGCTCGCTTTCTACCAATGCCTTCACCGGAATGCCCGTCCAACGAGAAACCACATCGGCAATTTCTTCGGGGTCCACCTCTTCTTTGAGCATCTTCGAGTTGACTTGCAGTTCCTGCAACTTGAGTCGACCCTCTTCGATGCGCTGCTCTTGCTCCTTCATTCGTCCGTAACGTATTTCAGCGACTAGTCCATAGTTGCCTTCGCGTTCGGCCTGATCAGCTTGCAACTTCAAATCTTCAAGCGAAGCTTTTGCATTTTGAATGGTTTCCACCACATCCTTTTCACTTTGCCATTTCGCAGCGAGTGCATTTCGCTCTTCGCTGAGCTCACCAATAACTCTATTTAGCTCAGCCAGCTTCACCTCGTCGCCTTCGCGCTTGATTGCCTCTCGTTCAATTTCGAGCTGCATGATTTTGCGTTCCAGCTCATCGAGCTCCATGGGTTTGGAGTTGATCTCCATGCGCAATTTGGAAGCCGCTTCATCAATCAAGTCGATGGCCTTATCGGGCAGGAAACGATCGGTTATGTAACGCTGCGAAAGTTCTACTGCGGCAATGATGGCGTCATCCTTTATCTGAACTTTGTGATGGGTTTCATACTTCTCCTTCAATCCGCGCAGGATGGAAATAGCCGCATCGCGATCGGGTTCATCAATCATGACCTTTTGAAAGCGACGCTCCAACGCTTTATCCTTCTCAAAATATTTCTGATACTCATTGAGTGTTGTTGCACCGATCGCGCGGAGTTCGCCGCGAGCTAATGCCGGCTTCAAGATATTGGCAGCATCCATTGCACCTTCTCCCCCACCCGCTCCCACAAGAGTGTGTATTTCATCAATGAAGAGGATTATTTCTCCTTCGCTCTTCTGCACTTCATTCACCACAGCTTTCAATCGTTCTTCAAACTCGCCCTTGTATTTGGCGCCGGCAATAAGCGCAGCCATATCGAGTGAGTACATCTGCTTCGATTTGAGGTTTTCAGGAACGTCGCCGTTGATGATGCGATGGGCAATACCTTCCGCTATGGCCGTTTTACCTGTGCCCGGTTCACCTATGATGATGGGATTATTTTTTGTACGGCGCGATAGAATCTGCATCACACGGCGAATTTCCTCATCACGACCAATAACAGGATCGAGCTTACCGTCGCGTGCGAGTTTGTTCAGATTCTTCGCGTACTTCTCGAGTGAGTTGTAGGTTTCTTCCTGCGATGCGGATGTCACTCGCTGTCCCTTACGCAATTCCAAAATCGCCTTCTTCAACTCCTTGGATGATACACCGGCATCACGCATCATTTGCGATGCCCTGTCGCTGCCTTCGCCAATTGCCAGAAGCAAATGTTCAATTGCCACAAATTCGTCGTTGAACTCTTTCAAGAAATTTTGAGCTCGGTTGATTGCGGTATTTGCTTCCGAAGAAAGACTCATATTCCCGCCACTGACTTTCGGAAAACTGTCGAGCATCTTATCCAATGCCTGCTGAAGCAATGCGACATTTACGTTGAGTTTTTTCAGTAAGAAGGGAGTAATGGTGGTATCGGCAAGCATTACACCTTTCAAAAGGTGTGCGTTTTCAATCGATTGATGACCTTTCTCCAGAGCAACTTGTTGCGCCTTTTGAATGGCCTCTTGTGTTTTCAGCGTGAATTTTGAGAAATCCATGTTTTTTCGAATTTACAGCGTTCAACCAATCCAAATACCAGCGAATAAAAACGGAATATTTGGCGCAATTGCTCAGGAATCCCTGACGTTTTGATCAAACCTTCATCGAATATTCCGACCAATTGTCAGCAGCAGCCCGCAGCGATTACATTCGCGCCGTGCGACTATTTCTCATTGGATATATGGGCAGCGGAAAAACAACCATCGGCAATCTACTCGCCGATGCGCTCTCAATTCCGTTTTATGATACAGATCAAGAGGTTGAAAAATCCGCTCATCTCGACATAGCCTCCATTTTCAGCCAACTGGGCGAGCCTCACTTCCGAGCCTTGGAGCGGTTGACATTGGAGCGGTTGATTACTGAGCATGAAAATGCCGTAATAGCTACAGGCGGAGGATTGCCTTGCAACGAGGAGAACTTGGAAGCTATGAAGCGCAATGGTACTTTAATCTATTTGAAATGCGCTCCTGGAGAGTTATTCCAGCGCATACTAGCAGCTACTCAAGATCGTCCCTTGAAGAAAATAAACGAACATGAGCTCGAAACACACCTAAGCGCTCGCGAGCAGTTCTATTCAACCGCTTCGATTATTGTCGATTCTAGCCTTCCTGTGCATGAAGTCGTTCAGGATATTCGTGAAATGCTTTGAAGCTCTTAACACTCTCGCAACAAGAGCAAGTGCCCCGATATTTCTTTTATTTCACAATTACCTGAAATTGTTGTGCGATAAAACACGCACGTTAATTACATCTATTCATACAAACTTAACTTCAACGGCACGCGCATTATTCTTTTACATACCTACCGCGACTCAACTGTCTTAATCTCCACTTTTTGCAAACAACTACATACACTTCTGCGCATTTTTGTCACTTTTAAACACATATTATTGATAGCCAAATCATTATTTATACTCAACTTTACAACCATGAAAATGGAGTCAAAGCAGAGAGAGGCTTTCAGTAAGGTGGTAATGGCCCTGTTAGATGCAAAAAACTTGTCGCAGAGGCAGGTAGCACTTGATTTAGACACAAGTCCTTCCAACTTTAATCAACGTATTCTGGCGGGTAGCATGCGCCCGGGAATGATCATGCAGTTCAATAAATTACTAGACGTCGATTTATTGCGACTCGTTTTCTTATACGAACAAGGCGAAAGCTTGAGTTCAATCATTGAACATGCTCTGCATCCGGAAGCAAAAGTTTTGACCGGTTCTGACTTGCAGCCAAATTCGGAAATGCATGATATGATTGTGGCTCAAAACAAAACCATTTCCGAATTGCAATTGCAAATCAAAGACCTCGTTTCTCAATTGAATAAATGGATTGAGCACGACATGCAAACAGCCGAGCAGCAGCAAGAGTTAATTGCATTGATTAAAGCTCAGAAAGTAGGCAACAACAATTAGCATTCTCGCTAATCCAAATAAACGGCCTCTTTGCCCTTATTCAAATTGACGGTGACATGCTCCCTTAAATTGGTTGAAAGGGTCAGTCCCACAATGTCCGGGCGAATAGGAAACTTGCGATGAAAACGATCTACAAGGGTTACAATGGTGAGTGATTTAACATCTACCTCGAGTAAAAAACGAGCTGCATACATCAACGTCTTTCCACTGTTTAGAACATCATCAATAAGTACTATCGACCTTCCCTTGAGCGATTTCAACTCACCTGTGAAGTTCACCGGTTCCGAAAGCGGTTTCTCTTTGTTGAGCTGAATCTCTTCAATGCTCAGCGTGATTTCACTAATCTCAGATAACTGCTTAAATAATCGATTGGCAAGTTGACTGCCACGACCTTCTATACCCACCAACACCAGTTCCTTTTCCTTGTAATGATTCTCATGAATTTCATGTGCCATGCGAATCAATTTCTGGTTGATTTGTCGGGCGTTTAATATGAGGGTCGGTTCCTTAGTCATTGCTTCAAAATTACACAATTCAATTACTCCAATTCAAACCATGCTACTGTTTCAATATGCGCTGTATGTGGAAATTGATCTACAAGACTAATACGCCGCAGTGTATATCCTGCAGCCAGTAAGTCGATGGTATCGCGAGCCTGAGTAGCAGGGTTGCATGAAACATATACAATGCGACGCGCACCCAGTGTAATGATTTTCCGAAGGGTTTTGGGAGCTATTCCTCCACGCGGCGGATCAAGAATGGCACAACCTATGCGCCCCTGATACTGCGGATACTCGAGTAGGAACTTCCCTACATCGGCAGCGTAAAACTCAAGGTTATCCACTTGGTTGCGCTCTGCATTTCGACGGGCATCGGCAATGGCATCTTCTACGATGTCGACACCGATGACCTTTCGGTTGCTCTCCTTCGCCAGCAACTGCGTGATGGTGCCCGTGCCACAAAACAAGTCCATGATAAATGAGCCATCATCGGTGTCTTCGATTCCGGCATACTCCAGTACCTTATTGTAGAGGCGCTCGGCACTGCGCGGATTGGTTTGAAAGAAACTCGTCATGCTGATCTCGAAACGCAAACCATTGATGGTTTCCGTGATCACAGGTGCACCGGAGAGTTGAATGGTTTTGCCCAAGAGCGGATCGATGCGATCGCCTGTGTTGGGGTTAATGGTATGAATCACACCGGCCAATCGCGCACCGAAGATACCTTGCAGCAATTGAACGAATGCCTGCGTATTAAAATCCGAAACACCTTGTTCGGAGGTAACCAAATTGATGAGCAACTCATCGGTTGAATAGCTCTTGCGCACCACGAGGTAACGAAAGAATCCATGATGCCCCGGGGGATGCCATGCAGGAAGTCCGGAAGCGATGCACCATTCGCGAATATGCTTCAGTTCATTTTCCAGCTGTGTGTCGAACAATCCCGACTCACGATCCAGATTTTCGACACACCACCAAGTGCCACGGTGCTTGAAGCCCAAGCCAAAATCATCACGCTCTTCTTGCTCTTCTAAATCGAAGCGAATCACGCTAAAGGCATACTCCATCTTGTTGCGGTAGTGCCATACTGCAGGCGATTCAATGAATTCATCGAACACCGTTTCCACATCGCTCACCTTTCCAATGCGCTTAAATAACTCCAACGTGGAGCGGCGCTTGTACTCGATTTGTTTTTCGATGGGAAGCGTGGCATACGGCGCACCGGGAATCGGTTGATAAGGAATATCCACTTCCAAGGGTGAACGCTCGATAACCTCGACCAGTTTGCATTCTGCAAAACGCTTCTGCGCCTTTTCTACACGTGCACGCACACGCTGACCAGGAATCGCATTTTGCACGAATACGGTAAAGTCGCCTTGCTCAGTGGGAATTTTGCCAATGGCCACTCCACCGAAGGCCAAGTCATGAATGGTGAGCTCAATGATTTGATTCTTTTTTACCGGACGTTCTTGCATGGCCGCGAATTTACCGCATATCACTGGGAGCAGTTTGAGTGAAAAAGAATTCTCTGAGTTCGGGTTCTCGGAAAGAATCGCAAAGAACAGTCGCAAAGCTCGCTAAGTTGTTCATTTGATTGAGTGGACTCAACCTCTAAGACTATGACATTTCCCCTTTCAATTCTTCGCGCTTATTCCTTTGCGCGCTTTGCGTGAAAAAAGAATTCTCTGTGTTCGAGTTTACGCAAAGACAATTGGCAAAAGAGAGCCTTCCGTTGTTCTCTAAATTTGGCGACCATGACTAACATGCAAAAAATATTTCCCTTGCTCCTTGGTCCGTTGCTATTTGCTGTGCTTTGGGGACTCAATCCATTTGGACTCGAAATAGCCCAAGCCAAAGTAACCGGGGTAGTGGCCTGGATGCTGGTGTGGTGGATAAGCGAAGCCGTGCCCATGGCCGTAACATCGCTGC
>CAMAYP010000111.1 GCA_945862415.1 Chryseobacterium gleum
TGATAACGCAATACAAACCTAAACTGCTATGAATTCACCAAAGAAAACTACCGAACCGGATCTCTTCATACCCCCTCACACGATTACGCCGGAGCAAGAAAAAATGATTACTGTGGCATTGCAGGCTGAGAGGACGCGCCTTGAAGAAAAGTCAACCACGGAATAGCCCCCCCCCTTACCCAAACCACTTCTTCACAATCCCCCCTTTGTGCTCACGCACATGCTCCAAAAAAGCGGCGGCAACAGGCGTGTGCTTCTTTTCGCTGTGCCAGACCAGTCGCCAGGTTGTTGTTAAGGGAAGGCCTTTCATGGGGATAATCTTCAATCGTCCGGCAGCTATTTCTTGTCGAAGGCCAATCATAGGGAGTATCGAAACACCAAGGCCCGCAATCACGGCTTGCTTTACTGCCTCGTTCGAGGTGAGTTGAATTTTACGAAAAACAGTGATGTCGTTGGTCTCCAAAAACTGCGTCATGGCTTGGTGCGTGGCCGAGCCTTCTTCGCGGAATATAAGAGTCAGCTTGCGCAACAAATCATGCTGATTGCGCGAACGCGGAATGTGTAGCTCGCTCGATGCAACCAAGAATAGCTCATTGCGCATGAGGTCTTCCCTTTCTAAGCTTAAACTCTTGGGTAGGGTTGACACAGCTATGCATTCAACCGAGTATAGCAAACAAAAAGAGCCGCTAACGAGCGGCTCTTTTTATTGGTTGGTTAAGGTTAACAAGCTTGCCTTTGCTTATGCTAAGGCTAAAACATTATTGCACTACAATCGTCTTCGCCTCGCGCTGACCATCCTGGCGCAGCACGATTTGATACGTTCCGCTTTGAAGTATTTGGTCAATAGTGATGCGATTACCGTTTTGTGTAGCATTCTTTCCTACAACAAAGGAAGCCACTAGGCTGCCTTTCGCATCGATGATTTCGAGCGATGCTCCAGGCTTTACTTCCAAGCTATGAAGCTGGATGTTAATAAGGTTGTTACGAAGCGGGTTCGGAAATACATCCCATGCACTGGTGCTTGTCGTCAAGGCTTCTGAGGCAGGAATGCAACTGCCACCGATGCAGCTTCCGTCGTTGAAAGTTGCTGTCGGGTTGAAATTGCTCGCCTTGCTGTCGGTGCAGCCAAACACTTCGCTGTTGCGCGTATTGAAGGTGAGTCCATGCTGGCGCCAAGTTTCTCCTTCACCGGTTTTTCCCTGTAAATTCAAAACGCCGTTGATTTCCCCGGTAGAGGTAAACTGACCGATCAGCACCAAGCCTTGTGCATCGGGTGCACACTTTTCGTCGGTGGGTATTAAGAACCAGCCGCCGTTATTGGCAGCGATGGCGCCACCTTGATCGAACGTCGCAAAGTCAACACCCAAGTCCCACATATCATTGCCTTCGTTGCTGTCGTATCCCACGGTAATCCACGAGTCGAAGCGCACTGCAGCATCTGCCAGCAAAGCGGCCGATGAAACGCCCGCTGCACTTGCTCCTGCAAAGGGACTTTGGAAGAAGGGTGCACTCGATTCGATGCGTAGCGGATACGCAGCATCGCCATACACTACCTGCAAGGAATATTGCGCTGAAGGCAACTGAGCGTACACGCGGTAAGTATGGCCTGGCACGTTTGCGCCTTCATGGCTTACTTCCCGAACGACCAAACGCAGAGGTTGTAAATCGTTGCTTACCACATCGGTAGCCTTCGTTATTGAACATGCTGCAAAGGCTGCAGCGATAAGTAGACTTTTCTTCATGGTTAAATGATGAATGGTTTTCAAATAAGCTTCCTACAAGAATAGGCGTTTTTCGCATACCTACATCAAACAAACAAGAAAAACCAACGCCGCTTTTTCAACGCATTGCATTCCTAACCGATCCACTAACGACAACTCATGGCAAGCAGAAACGCGGTCTTCCAGTCGACCTGGAACGAGGGCAAGGATTCCAGCACATCGGCATACCGGCTGCAGCGCGGCCCCATGTAGTTGCGCATGCACTCCTGGTGCTCTTCGCTCATCGACGCAAAGGCCAGCAGTACATTGAGCTCATGGTAGTTCAAGTGGTCGTGGAGATTCCAAATGGCTATAGGTCCGTTGAGCACGTGCACGCGACCATCTTTTAAGAAGTTGACGGTGCACTGTCCGCGGTTGCGGAAGTAATAATTGCGCCCGCTGACATACCGATTAGCCGCATGCATGCTCTTGCCGCCCATGCCGGGCAGCTCAGTAAACCCGCAGGCGTGCAGAATGTCCATTAATTGTTGTGATGCGCTATAGGCAGGTGTGGCCTTGGGCGCATGCAGAAGTGAGAGGTTCATGATAGCCATTGTTCTTTGTTTTGCGCAAAGAAGGAAGGGCAGATTGTAAGGTATTTACGACCATGCGGATTTTTTGCAGTTACTCCAAAATAGGTTATAGGTATTAGGTGTTACTTATTAGGTATTAGGTTTTAGGTTTTAGGTTGGCGTAACATCACCTATTACCTATTACCTATTACCTATCACCTAATACCTACCACCTAATCCCTATTCCCTAACTTCGCCGAATGCTTTCTGCCATCATCCATAATTTTCGGGAGGCTTTTGGTGGCTTAAGCCGATCCATCTGGCTGCTGGCCTTGGCGCAGTTCATCAATCGAAGCGGTTCAATGGTGGTGTTTTTCATGGCTGTGTATCTCAAAGATGAACTGCTACTCGATTTAGCGCAAGTGGGTACCGTCATGGCTTGTTTCGGTGTTGGTACGCTGCTGGGCGTTTATATGGGCGGCCGTCTTACCGACCGAATGGGGCATCATCCGGTGATGGTAGCAAGCCTACTGGGTGGCTTTATCCTTTTTATCGTAGCATCGCAAACAACGGAATTCGTTCCATTGTGTATCGTCATGTTCCTGTTGAGTGCATTTGGCGACGGATTCCGTCCTGCAGGTATGGTGGCCATTTCACATTACAGCACTCCGGAAAACTATACACGCTCTGTTTCTCTTTACCGTCTGGCTATTAATCTTGGGTTTTCGATTGGTCCTGCTATTGGCGGCTTGCTCGCTGCTGTAAACTATCAGTGGCTGTTTTGGGCAGATGGTGCTACCTGCTTAATGGCATCGGTGTTTGTGTATTTCTATCTCGGAAGGGATACCATGTTAAAGGCTCATGAGGACGATACACCGACCACCCAACCCGATGAACCTGTGCGTTCGCCATGGCGCGACAAGGCATTCCTCGTTTTCTTGCCGCTGGTAACAATCTATGCCATGGCATTCTTTCAATTGTTTAGCACCATGTCTATCTACTATAAAAATCACGAGGGTTTTAGCGAAGGACAAATCGGTGCAATACTGGCGCTCAATGGACTACTTGTTGCCGCTGTCGAGCTGGTGCTGGTATATAAGATTGAGCGCAAGGGAAGTTTGTATCAGTGGATCATTATCGGTTCCTTGTTGCTTGCGCTTAGTTATGGGTTAATTCTGTTTCTGCACGGTTTTCTCTGGTTCTTGTTCATCATCGTATTGGTGTCATTTTCTGAAATGTTGGTCATGCCCTTTACCAATACGTTCATGAACAATCGCGCTGGCAAGGCCAATCGCGGACAGTACGCTTCTCTGTATGTGATGGCCTGGTCGGCCTCCAATATTTTCACGCCTATACTGGCCACCAACGTGATGAACGAATGGGGCTACGATGCGTTGTGGTGGATCATGATCGGCTTCACACTTATCGTTATAGTCTTAACACGCCATGTAAAGCGCCTGAGTCGTTATTGAGAAGTTATGCCTTCGTATGGCCCCGCAAATAAGGCATTTATGTCAATCGCTATTCTTATGGGATATAGTGTAGCATGAATATGCCATTTAATCACATTCAACTTTGCGTTCAAACGGGAACACATGGTTAACATCTACATGCACGCAGTATTAATCGTGGCGAACGCCGATAAACCTTTTGATGGGGCGCTGACATCCGACCTTTCTTCTTTCGTGCGGGCGACTTTAACGTATAAGGGTGTTGCGTGCATAGATATGTGCATCTTACCCGACCATTTGCATTTGCTGCTGAAAGTGCCGCCTGAGGCCGATGTTTTCAAGGCATTGGAAACGTTGAGGTATTGGCTGCAAGATTTTGTTTTACGTCATTCTTCGCAAAGGCCTTTTCATTGGGATAGCCGCTTGTGGCTGGTGTCGAAGTCACCGGCTGATATTCCGTCAATTGAAAAGTACTTTCGAAAACAACCTGCCTATCACACCTTCTCGAACATCGAGCAGGAGTGGGCAGATTTGCTCGATTTGGAGGAGATACCGGAGGTGTATTGCGCAAATTGAAAATGCGAACACGCAAATTGTCTTTCAACTATTGCCCTTCAAAATAACGGCGCGCTTGTTTACGGCAGTCGTTCATTTGCAACGAAAGCTGGCCTACCAGATCGTCGTTGGCGGCTACCTCCAGTCGCTGACGAATATGCGGACCGAAGTACACAAAATCCTGGCTGTTGCCTTCTTCAAAACGTGAAACTGAATTCTGCAGCTGATTTAAGATGGATTCGAAATTTTTCAGCATGGCTTCCAATTCTGAAACCGGAGCATAGGCTTGAAAAAAGGGCTTTCCTTTTTGTTCGGGAAACCGCTGCTTCAAATCAATTTTACAGCGCGCTACCATGCGTCCTACTTCTTCTAACGAGTCTTGCCACTGGGTAAGTTTTTCGTCGAGTATCAGAGCATAGTCCTGCGGGTTATACCGCACAATACCATGCGCCTTGCAGCTGTCTTGATACGTGAGGCGTAATGCGAAATAGGCATCACGGTGCTGTTGTTGAAAGCGAGTCAATGAATCGCCCAAGCCGGGAAGCGATGTTTGCATGGACGTGAATGGATCCTTGGGTGGCACGGTTTCTTTTCCCGCAATGACCTCCTGTATTTTCCAATAGGTACTGTCATAGTTCACCCGCGTGCCCACTGTGTAATTCGCTTCCGCAAAGAGCTGGTCAAATAGAGTGTCGAGCGAAGGATAGGGCGCAGCGGCGGTTCGACTGATAGATTGAAAGAGATCGTTGTGAAAGGTGCGCAGCGTGTGAAAGTCGCCATATACATCGCTCTCAGTGCGCATCAATTTCACGCGCAACTCGTCTGACTGCTGCTTGATTGCCGCGGTTTTTACACGTGGTGAGCAAGCCTGAAAGAGGATAACAGCAGATATGATCAGGATCGTTCTCAACGAAGTCGGTCGAGCGATTTGATAAGCTGTTCGTCTTTCTTGATTCCTCGCAAGGCAATGAGGTTTGAAAAGAATGCAGCAAAAGGAAGGAAAAACGAAACTCCCATTGAAAACGGCGCATCAACCAACACCTTCACAGCGTCGAGTATGTAGAGGCTCATGAGGGCAAACGACGCTGCATAAAAAATGAAACTCAGGCGCACTACAGCCATCTGGCGCTGACGGTTGTTGTAAAGGAAAATGGCATACGCCGAAATGATGGATGCAATGGCAAGCGGTATGGAAAAATAGTATGTTGAAATGCCTTCTACACCCGAACCATCTGCGGCAATGACTTTATAGTTATGCAGCTCATTTGCTCCAATGGTTCCGAACGGAAATCCAAATGTGCTCAGGAATAACACGATTGATGCTGCTAGAAAAATTGTCTGTTTGCGTTGTATCATATGATGATTATTCTTATTGTCGTTGTCAAAGTTAACAAGGGAATGCAGGATAAGCACCTATAACCTAATACCTATTCGCTAACACCTCATCTCTTCACTTAGCATTTCGCCGTCTTCTTCTTCTTCCCGAACCCGGTTTTCGAAACTGTCTTCTCGATATACGAGGCTGCATCGGGAACAGCGCAGGCGGTGCCGCCCATTTCAACGTCCACCTTTCCGATTTTCGCAGCGATCTGTATCGACAGAGCGTGCATCGATTCTAGTTGACTTCCGGCCATGATCAGAAAACTATTCATGGCATAGCGAACACGATTGGGGGCTTTCGCTATGCCTTTTTCAATCTGCTTCAACAACGCTTGTATCTCTTTGCTGTCGAGTTGATCGTTGGGAGTGATTTGCATGTACGACGCATAGGTAGACCAGCCTGCTGTGGCAACGAGTTCTTTATCGGATGCAATCCATTCCATAGCCAATTCTCGCGCATAGTTGCTCTCGGCTGCTGTCCACGCTATGGTGTATTCGCTGTGCATATACCACTTGGCGTTTTTCATCCACAGCTGCAAATCTTTCTTGCTCATCTCTTTCGGTGATGAAATGAGTCCGGCCAGATACATCGCATCTGAATTACCACTAGCGTAGAGGTCCATAGCCAGCTCATGATTTTGCTTCACCTGCTTCACGATGGTTTTCATATCGCCAACCTTCACTCCGAAGAATGGCTCGACTGCCCCGTGATTCATATACACCTTCTTAATGCTTGGGCTGCCCATCTTTTCCAATTGGGCCAATATCTCTTTTGCTGTCATGTGACTTATAGAATGTAAGATTCAATCTTATAATGGACACCGCGCTGCGATAAATACTCTACAACTCGAGCGTAGCAGCTGGCGGTTTGTCCAACAAATTCGGGGGGATTAACACCGACGCTCACAAACGTGCCATCAAGCACCAGTTCGGCTACTGCATTGCAGGTATAGCCTGTGGTGCGTGCCATGCTGATGGTTTGCGTGTCGCGGTTGAAACGGTCGAGTAGGTGATAGGTGTAGCGCTTGCCTGCTCCGCCTTCAATGCCGTCTATTATGATGCGCATGATGGTGAAGTCTTCTTCGCCCGGTTTGAGTTTCCACTGTGGGAATAGCAACTTGGCGGTCACATCGATGGGGCGCACTTGCATGCCGTTGATCTCTACCGGTTCGTATGAGAAGAATCCTGCGGCACGCAGCACCTTCAAGTATTCGATGCATCCTGGATAACGAAGCGTTTTCTCAATCATGTCGGGGATGTGCGCCATCGTTCTAATTAATGAGCGCAGACCGTCGCTGTTCCAACTCTCGAGCGTGCCCAAACCGGGAAACTCGATGAGCTCCGCTTCACTGAGTGCCTCGCGTACAACCTCCTGACTGTTTTGCACGTAGCGCGCAGGACGTGTATACTCTTCAATGACATCGATGGGCGAGAACACGGCTTTGTATTCCCACGGCCACTCACGCACTACCGGTAGTCCGCCAACCAAACACTCATAGCGCTTCACCTGCATCTGCTTGTCGTGATAACCGAGTATAATATTGCCCATACCGGGTGCAACACCGCAGTCGGTCACAATGGTGACGCCGTGTTTTTTGGCTAGCTCATCCAACCCAAACGGATCTTCGGGGAAGAAGGAAATGTCGACCATGTTCTTTCCTGCTTTGATTACCGTTTCACAAACGCTGTATCCCATGAAACCGGGCACGGCGCCAATCACTAAATCGTAGTCAGCAATGAGCGCTGTGAGTTCGGCAGCGTTCGTTGCATCTCCCTTTACAGTGCGCACACCTTTCGATGCCATGAAATCCAACCGCTCTTGCGATGGGTCGAGCGATGTAACATCGTGGTTTTTATTCAAGTCTTCTGCGATAGCCGAACCCACTAGGCCGGCACCGAGAACAATGATTTTCTTTTTCATAAGAGATAAAATTTAAAGACCTTGGCTGATGCGATAACGGTCTTCATTGTAGGTTGTGTAAAGATCGTGCATTGTGTTGCACACGTTTTCGATGCCTATTTCCTGGCCCCATGCAATCAGTCCTTTCGGATAGTTCACGCCCTTGGTCATGGCCAGGTCAACGCTTTCGGCGGAAGCTATACCATAATAAACCGTATCATACGCTTCGTTGATGAGCATCGCCAAAATACGCTGCCCGATTCGGGTCAAAAGCGCAGTGTCGCTCGAAGGTGTTGGTGGAATTGCTCCCTCGGCATAGTTATAAAATCCGCGTCCGCTCTTCCTGCCAAACCAACCTGCTTCAACGAGTTTCTTCTGGGTAATGCTCGGACGGTATCGTGGGTCGAAATACATCGCGGTGAACACGCTTTCGGTGACAGTATAATTCACATCGTGACCAATCATGTCCATCAACTCAAAGGGCCCCATGCGG
>CAMAYP010000112.1 GCA_945862415.1 Chryseobacterium gleum
CCGTTTTTATCATCTTTAATAAGCACCGTTGCAGATGCTTCATACATAGGTGCTGTATAACGCAGATATACGAAGGCCAATCCAAGACAAAGCGTCAGTGATATCAGAAACCATCGCCAATAGGAGAGGTACTTCAGCACGATTTCACCAAGTGAAGGCGTATTGTCGGGCTGCATTTCTGCCGGATGATCCATCATGGCTATTTAAAAATGAGAATTAGCGTTGTAAGCATGAGTGATAGGCTGGAGATGACAATGCCGGTATTAGAAGCATTGATTACCGACGAATTTCTCTTCGCGCGATTGGGTTCAACATAGACAACATCGTTTTGCTGCAGGTAATAGACGGGCGATGAGAACAGGCTCTCCTGCGTGAGGTCGAGTCGATATTCTTTGCGTTTTCCATCTTCATCGCGAATGACCAATATGTTCTGTCGTTCTCCGGTGATAAGTAAATCGCCTGCCACGCCTAGTGCTTCCAGTAGCGTTATGCGTTCATTGGGAATTGTGAAAGTGCCCGGGTTGCGCACATCACCGAGCACGGTAACACGAAAATTCAGAATGCGCAACGAAATGGTGGGGCTCACTATGTACGATCCCAGTTTCTCTTTGATGACGTCGATGGCTTGCGTTCTGGTAAGGCCTGCCAAATGGATGGTGCCAATTACTGGAAACTCGATGTTTCCTTCCGAGTTTACCAAATAACCCGGAGGAGTTGGAGCCCCTTGCGAATACCCTCCGTACAAATTATTGCCAAGTGCCTGCGGTAAGTTGAATAAAACCGTTGACTTTTCGTCGTTGGCCATTACCAGAATCGACAACAGGTCGTCGGGTTTGATAGTCGGATTATAAGATGAGTTTGAGGCGAACTCAGTGGGTTTGCCTTGAAAATAGACAAGTTCCTTCTTGGTGTTGCAGCTGCAGAAAAAAAGCACTGCTACACAACAAGCAATGATTCCCTTTTGTAAAAAGTACATAGGTCAAAATTAAGCATGAATAGGCTATGCGCTGCGTTTGCGCTTCACTACAATGTTGTAGATAGCCTGAAAGAAATAACGGGTATCGGTAAAATACGGATTGCGTTTTTTCTCGAGCAGATATTCCTCCTCCGCTTTGAGCACTCCTTCAACCGACGGCTTACGGTCCAGTGCAACATAAGGAGGAATGCATCCGGGTTTCTGAGTAACACGTAGTTCTTGCAGATGCGGCGGGATGTCTTCAAAGTAGCGCGGACTAACAGGACGAACACCTACCAACTTCATCTCACCCTTCAATACATTGATAAGCTGAGGCAGTTCGTCGAGCCAATATCGACGCATGAGTTTCCCCCATGGAGTTAGGCGGAAATCATCGGCGGGTTTTCCACTTTCTGCATAACCATTGCGCTGCAACACATAATCCTGCAAGTATTCGGAGTACGGGTGCATGGTGCGAAACTTCAAGACATGAAAGATTTTACCCCCTTTGCCAATGCGGCGCATCTTGAAAAGAGGGCCATAGCTCGCGTTTTTGTCGTAGGTCGGTGCCTTCACTTTTTTCGCTGCGAACCATGTTATACCATTGATGGATTCGTGCGAAACAATTTCAAATCCACAGCAAACCAATCGGCCTAACATTTCTGCTTTGGAGAGCAAACGGCCTTTTCCGCTTGTAACAGAGAAATAGAGTTGCTTCAATACGGGCAATTTCGGAAAGATGCGCAGGAAAATAAACTCAGAGGTTATCCAGGCATATTTCAAGACGGGTATCTTGTAAAATGCGATTCGATGGCGGCGGGCACGATACGTTTCGAAAGAGCCTACGAACAATTGTCCTTCATCCATCGACTCATTGGTTTGCTCTAGAAACTTGTTGATGCGCCTTACATCGTTCATGGGCGTTTCGGTGAAAAGAGAAACGCCGTGTCTCTCAATAGACAAATCGGTTCCCTTGTCGCACTTTCGGAAATAGAACGAGTTCCGTTGTTGCTCATCGAGCAAACGAGATAAGCTCTCTTCCAAAGCCGGAAGGTTTTCCGATTTCAGTCGTGTGTTTAAATGTGTATGGAAAAACGCTGAGCCTTCCATTGTTAGATTAGGTAAGCAAATGTATGCATCCTGCGTTCAACAAAACAGCCCAAGTTTTTAGTTCAATCGTGTTATTTACGTGAGGCGATGTATTTGAAGTTCCATACAGGACTGAATCGGCTTAAGTTTGCTTTGTAACCGAAGGGTCGGTTTCTGATTCACCTATCGTTGAGTGCTTAAAATTCTACTTCGATATTTTATTCTGATTGGTCTGGCTTTCGGGCTTTATTTCGTTTTTAAAGTGCCGGAACATTGGATGTCGGTCTACGCATTGAACAATGTGTTTCTGCTTGCGTACGGTTTCTTATTGTTGTATATGTACCGAAACCCGGGTGTTTTCGATCGCGAGTCTTCTCTTTTAACCTTAGTGGGTTTCTACACAGCTATTACATCGATTTGCATCAATGCGATTTCCTATCATCATACAGGTAATTATTTTTCATTTTCCGAGATAGATGCGAGGCTATACGATGAACTGGCTCGAAGGCTTCAGTTTGATTCGGATGGTTTGCGGTATGTAACATCCACGTATAATTTTGATGATTGGGGCGCAATTGTCATGACGGCAGTGGTCTATTACTTCTATGAGTCGAACGTGGCGTTGGATGTTTTTTATTGGATGTTAGGTGTACTCACGGCCCGCTATTTATTCAGGCTTTCGAAGAATTTCATGTCATCATCCATGGCAGCCATGTGCACGTTCGCCTTTGTGGGTTCTTCTTTTTCAGTATGGTTTGCGACCACTGGCTTAAAAGAAACCTTCATGGTTTTCATCCTTGTATACAGTTATTACGCTTATTACAGATTCATAGCGGGTAATGGTATTCGCTGGTTGATACAATCTATTGCAGTTTTGATGATATTGGTTTTTTTTCGACCTGTAATCGTTATCATGATAGTTGGTGCATTCGCGGTTGAACAAATTGCGAGATCGGTTAGAAGCAGAAATCGTTGGGTAGTTCTAATTCTTTTTTTGGTTGTGATACTATCGCTAAGTAGCCTTTTTGAAATGAGTAAAAGTCGTTTTCTAGGTCAAAAGGGGGTAGTTGAATATTTGCAGGGGCAGTCTGATTCGGAGATGGTAAAAGGTGGATTGGGCTTTACCTATGTTGTCAATTTGCTTTCAGCATTGATTGGCAACTTCCCTACCATAGTGACTGATATAAAAATCAGTCATTATTTTGCCTCAGCGGGATTGTTGTTTAAGGTTTTTCTTTTTTTGCCGATTGCGTTCGCCACGCGTTTTGTTTTTGTCCAAAAACGGTTTTCAATGCTCGCTCTTATTTTATTTCCGGTAATGGAAATTGTAAGTTTGATTTTCATTCTGGAAGCACTCGAGTTGAGGAAGTCATTTCCACATTATCCCATGTTATACATTTTGGCATTCTGGTTCATGGATCACGAATATTCGCACAAGAATGTTACTATGCCGGTTAAAAGAATATGGCTCACACACGTTTCCTTTTTCCTTTTTATGGTTACCATTGTTTTTTGGAATTTCAGGTAACACATTGGAAATTCTGTAACTGTTGAATTTCCGAGATGATCATTTGCAATAACGAAGCGAGATGAAAGTACTAATAGACATCGGACATCCTGCACACGTGCACTACTTTAAAAACGTTATGAAAACGATGTCAGAGGACGGGCATCGGTTTGTTGTTATATCGCGTGACAAGGAAGTGAGTCAGCAGTTGTTGAATGCTTATGGAATTCCCTACATTTCAAGAGGGAAGGGCGCTACTTCTCGCATTGGTAAATTGCTTTACATGCTGTATGCAGATTGTTTGATTCTGTCTGTTGCGTTGCGCTTTAAGCCGGATGTTTTTTTGAGTGTGGTTTCCCCCTATGCAAGTCAGGTGAGTTGGCTTCTTCGAAAGCCGCACATAGCGCTCGATGATACTGAACACGCTACACTGGCTAGAAAATTCTATCTCCCATTTACACACAAGGTAATTACTCCTTTTTGCTTCAATTTGGATTTAGGACCTAAGCAGGTTCGCATGAATTCTTTTTTGGAATTGTTTTATCTGCATCCGAGGTACACAACAGAAAGTGTATCCGTGCGCAAAAAATTGGGTTTGAATTCCGATGAGCGCTTCGCATTTCTCCGTTTTGTTTCCTGGGGCGCATCGCACGATTATGGTGTCAAGGGAATCGATTACGAAACAACGATGCGGTTAGTTGACAAACTGAAGCCTTCCCATAAAATACTCATCTCTGCTGAAGGTGCCTTGCCTGAAAACCTGGAGCACCTGCGCATCAAAGTGCCTCCCCATGAAATACATGGTGTATTGGCCGAGGCTGATCTGTATGTTGGTGAGGGCGCTACCATGGCCTCTGAGTGCGCTATGCTGGGAACTCCTGCTATCTATATCAACAAGCTTGAAGTTACCAATGTCAATGAAGAAAGCAAGCATTTATCAATCGTTCACGCCCGCAATGCATCCGAATTATTGGTGGAATTAGAAAAGATGCTTTCAGATGACAATCGCAAAAAACATGCACTCGAAAAGTTGGCATCTTACATACAAAAGCTGGATGATCCCAATCCGTTCTTAATTGAACAGTTGAATCTAGCATATAATAAAAAGGCATAGCATGAAGATCCTTTTTGTATGCAGCGGAAACAGTGGCAATGCTAGTCCATTCGTGAAGGAGCAAGCTAGTCAGCTTCAGTCTGCAGGAGTGGATGTTTCTATTTTTCTTATTAAAGGAAAGGGTGCTGCAGGATACCTCAGGAACTTAACGGCCTTGAGGTCTGCCATCCAATCGTTCAAACCTGATTTGGTGCATGCTCACTCAGGTATGTCTGCACTGCTGGCTGGAATGCAACGTGTAGTTCCCGTTGTAGCCACATTTCATGGTTCCGATGTGTATGTTCCCAAATTGCGTGCATTCACTCGTGTAGCTGTTTGGTTGAGTCGCGTTCATATTACGGTTTCGGCAGAAATGAAACGAATTCTCGGAAGTGACTCTGCGCATATAATTCCATGTGCAGTAGATACGTCTGTCTTTTTTCCGGCAGACAGAGAATTGGCTAGGTATGCTCTTGGTTGGTCACTTAATGACAAATATGTTCTTTTTTCATCTGCATTTGATAATCATGTGAAGAATTCTCCTCTTGCCATGGAGGCTGTCGCTGCATTGGAGAATCCCAAGGTGAAGCTTATGGAGTTGAAGGGAAGGAGCCGCTTGGAAGTTGCGCATATGATGAATGCGTGTGATGTGGCATTGATGACATCATTCAATGAAGGCTCGTCGCAATTTGTTAAAGAGGCACTGGCCTGCGGTACTCCGTTGGTTTCAACTCGTGTTGGTATTGTGGCTGAGTTGAGTGCAGAGATTCAGGGGCTTTTTATTGTCAATTACAATTCATCTGAGATAGCACGCGCCTTGCGCCTTGCTATTCAATTTAGAGAGTTACATAAGAGTACAAGTGGTCCTAGTATTATTCAGCAAAGCGGACTAACACCATTAGCTGTCTCGAATAAGTTGATGGCCGTTTACAATTCAGTTATTGATGGCTAAATTTGCTTCTTTGTTTCCTTGCTAAATAGCTCTATGAGCACTCCGATGGCAATTCCTAATTTGCCGTCACGACGTTCTCTGGGCAATTCATTCGTGTATTCTAGTCCGGCCGTTTGCAGCAGCGATTCCAGGATGTCTTTCTTGTTGATGAAAATCGTAACTCGATGTACTTGTTGTTTTAAACTTTCAATAGTGCCGCGAAACAAATGGAAGTGCGCCGGATGCCCCAGAAAGAAGAGGCAATGTTTTGTGTCTGTGATTTTGCTTTGAACTGTCAGCGGTCAGGTTACGGATAGCTTCAAAGAGGACTGTATGAATTGACGCGTAGCTAAGAATGCAATTATTCCGTTTACGCTATAGGCGATGCACGAGCCGGTAAGTCCAAGCGCTTGTGTAAGACCAAGCGTGCACGAGGCAGACAGAAGTACTATGAGCAATGTACGCGCTATATTCTCATTCAACTTATTCGTCATAATCAACATAGAGCCCGACCAGGAGATCAGTGAAAAAACATAAGCTCCCACAATAGAAATCAGAAACAGGCTGTACGTGCTGTTGAATTCTTGTTTAATGAAAAGGGTTACAATCGGATAAACAACTAGTAAGGCGATCAATTGAAGACTAACTACCATTCGATTTATCCGACGAATGGAGTGCATACGGGATTTCAGTTCATCCAGTTTGCCGGTTGCCCATGTTTTTGAAACAATCGGGCTGAAGTTCTGCATCATTATGCCCGGGAAGATGTACAACGTTTTTGCGAAGTAAATAATGAAGCTGTAGATGCCTGTTTCTGCGTTGGTCAGGAAATAGCCAATCAATATTACATCGAATGAGGCATTCAATACGGAAATGAGCTCGGCTACATACGTCTTCATGCCGAATTTGAGGTTGTCAACGATTGTACTTCTGCTGATGCGCAACTTCACTCTGCCGCGCAGTTGAAAGAGGTTGAGCAAAAAGACAGTGAGCTCAGCGGCTAAGAAACACCAGAGCGTGTCTTCAGTAGGCCGGTTGGTAAACACTGTTCCGCAAACAAACAGAATGATTATCGTCCAACGTAAGATGCGCTGTTGCGCAAAACGCTTCTGCAAACGCAACCCCGAAAAATAGGCGCCAAAGTTTTTGTTGATGTTGAAAAAGGGGAGTGCAAGCATGGGTATGTGCACTACTGCGGCCAACTCAGGTGAACTGAAAAAGTCGGGACGCTTCATCGCAAGCGTGCTTACAATCGCACTGAACAGCCCGGAGAAGCATGCTGTGATGATGAGGTTGGATGTGAGGATGCTCTGTGTCTCTTCTGCCGAACGCTGTCCTTCCGCTATTTTCTTGGTAATGGTGTTGTTCAGTCCCAGCGCGAAAAAAGTAGAGAGAATGGTATAGAAGGCAAGGGCCTGACTGAATACACCGAGTGCATCGGCGCCTTGAATTTTCCCCACAATCAAATTGACACCAAAGCCTGATATCATCAATACGGCTTGCGCTCCTATCAACCATATCGTATCACGCGAGAAGCGTGACTTTAATAGCCGCTCAATGTTTTCTTTGATCATAAATGTTATCCAACGTCGACCGTCAGGTAGAGTCACACCGGCTTTTCGAAGCCGGTGTGCAGTTAAGCAATCGCCGAATGAGTTACAAAAATAGCAACACTTAGATTTGACAATAGCAGCAGTTGCCAACCTTCGTTGATAAGTCGCATTGTGCTTTGAATATATTTGCCCAAACACCATGTCTGTGCTGCGTATATCTATTCTGTGGGTTAGCTGGTTGCTGTTGGCGTCGATTGGGTATGCACAATCGTGTGTGCAGATTGTCGATGGCCAAACGCGTGAGTCGCTCCCTTATGTTGCGGTGCAGCTCGATGATAGAATAACGTTGGTTACTGACTCGCTCGGTGTGGCTTGCTTCCCGCTATTGGGAATGCGTATTGTGAAGTGCGAGATGGTCGGTTATGAACCCTTTAATCAGGCGGTTGATTTGGTGCCGAACGAAAAGGTAGTTGTTACACTCACTCCTTCCGAAAACCTCTTGAATCTGATGGTGGTTAGCGGCACTAAATACATCAAGCCCATCGAGAAGCTCACGGTGAGCATGGAAGTGATTCGAGCGGCCGATTTGACGCGCAAGATCACGCCCAACCTCAGCGATGCTATTGAACGATTGCCGGGTATCAATATCCTGGATGGCCAAGCCTCCATTCGCGGCGGAAGCAGCTATGCCTTTGGAGCAGGAAGCAGGGTATTGCTCGTGGTCGATGATATGCCCCTCATGTCAAGCGATCGCAACGACATCAAATGGAATTTTGTACCGCTTGAATTGGTGGATCAGGTCGAGGTTACGAAAGGAGCATCATCCGTTAGTTATGGTGCATCGGCGCTGAACGGGATTATTCAAGTGCGCACGCTTTATCCGGAAGGAAGAACCCGCATGAAGGCTTCTACCT
>CAMAYP010000113.1 GCA_945862415.1 Chryseobacterium gleum
TACCGTACCGACGAGGTTTTCATGAAGATGTATGAATTGTACGGTACCATCGGTAAGAAGGTAGCTCCTGATTTGTATTCACAAGATCCGGATCGTACTCGTAAGGACTCATTGATGATGGTGGCGATGAAAGATACTTCGCTAACCCAGGTTCAACAAGACTCTATCCGCACGGCATACCGTGACACCACCGTTCGCCCGGACAGTTTGCTCACAGAAACAGAATTGAACCGCAAGTATCCATTGCGCAAGATGCAAATCAACCCGCAAGCCGGTTCAGCTGTAATTGCATTTGCTATGGTGAGCGATACCGCTGAAATCAACAAATACCTGAACATGGATGTGGCCAAGGAAGCCCTTCCACAGGACTTGCGTTTGTTGTGGGGTGCAAAGCCGGAGAAAAACGTAGTAGCTCTTTATGGTATCAAAGACAAGAGTTTGCGCGGAAAAGCGGAGCTCGATGGTAAGTCTATTGTTGACGCCCGTCAAGACTTTAACATGATTACCGGTGAAGTTGAAGTAAACATGACCATGGACTCTGAAGGCGCAGCCGTTTGGAGAGAAATGACTCGTCGCAATGCCGCTGACAACAAGCGTTCAATCGCAATCGTAATGGATAACTTGGTGTTTTCTGCACCAAGCGTGAACAGCGAAATTCCAAATGGAAGCTCGGTGATTCAATTCGGTCGTGCCGCTACAGGTGCCGATCAGCCAAAGCTTGAACAAGAAGCAAAAGACCTCGCGGGATTGCTCAAGGCAGGTTCATTGCCTGCTCCGGCTAAAATCATCGACGAAGTAACTGTCGGTCCATCTGTGGGGGAGGAAAATATCAATGCGGGTGTGTTGTCGTTTGTGATCGCATTCGTTCTCATCCTCATGTACATGATTTTCTACTATGCATGGGCCGGTTGGGCTGCCAACGTTGCCTTGATAGCCAACTTGTTCTTCATGTTGGGTGCATTGGTTTCTATGCAGGGTTCGCTTACGTTGCCGGGTATCGCGGGTATCGTACTCACCATGGGTATGGCGGTTGATGCGAACGTACTTATCTACGAACGTGTGAAGGAAGAACTCCGCGCAGGCAAAGGCATCAGCGCTGCGATGAAAGATGGTTTCATCAAGGCATTGAGCGCGATTATCGATGGTAACGCCACGACGTTAATCACGGGTGTCATTTTGTTGCTTGTAGGAACCGGACCAATTAAGGGTTTCGCAACCACGTTGATCATCGGTATCTTCACAACACTTGTAACTGCTTTGATTATTTCACGACTGATTTTGTACCGTCGTTTGGAAAACAAGAAGCCAATCACGTTCTACAGCAACATTACCAAGGACTGGTTTACGAAGGTGAACTTCGATTTCGTAGCGAAGCGTAAAATGTTCTATGTTATTTCCATGGTGATCATGATCGCAGGTGCTGCTTCATGGGTAACCCGTGGTTTCAATATGGGTGTTGACTTCTCGGGTGGTACCTCCGTTCGTGTTGACTTCGCTTCAGATGTGAATGTGGACCAATTGCGTGCGAACGTAGGTTCTGTGTTGGTTGAAGAGAACGGATCTCCTGCTTCAGTTGTGGTGCAAAGCATCGGTAACGGAAGCAAGAGCTACAAAGTGACTACCAACTACATGATCAACTCTGAAAATCCGGAGGTTGAAAATATGGTGAGCGCTAAAATGGCTGAAGGCTTTTCTAAGATGAATGCTGACTTCACGGTTGGTTCTTCTTACAAGGTGGACCCTACCATGAGCGATGACTTCCGCAAGCAGGCTGGATGGGCTACTATTCTTTCGTTGATTCTCGTGGGTGCGTACATTATGTTGCGCTTCCGCAAATGGGACTTCGCATTGGGTGCCTCTGTTGCGTTGTTGCACGATGCCTTGGTGGTAATCGCGGCCTTCACGTTGTTGAACGGTGTAATGCCATTCTCACTGGAAGTAAACCAAAACTTTATTGGAGCTATCCTCACGGTAATTGGTTACTCTATCAACGATACCGTGGTAATCTTCGACCGTATTCGTGAGTACCTCGGTGGTCGCAAAAACGCGCCGATTGAAGGCACTATCAACGATGCATTGAATAGCACGCTTGGACGTTCAATCAATACGTCGATGACAGTATTGCTTACGTTGTTGGTGATGTTCATCTTCGGTAGCGACGACATCCGCGGATTCTGCTTCGCCATGATCATCGGGGTTATTTCCGGTGTATACTCTACGCTCTTCATCGCATCGCCAATCGTGGTCGATATGCGCAATTGGGCTAGCAAAAAGGCAGAAGCATAAGCTGTCAAATACAATATTGAAAAGGGGCCTTCAGGGGCCCCTTTTTTATTGCATCCATTTTTCAGAGTGAATGAATACTTCGGAAGGTGAGATTAATACGCGGTTGCAGCGCACGCTTCGATTTGGGTAGCGCGTGTTGCCATTCTTGTTGCATGTGGCACATGAGCAAAAGAGATCGGTCGTGCAGTTCCATGGCAATTGTTTGCCCGCTAAGCTTATTCCGAAGGCGAAACGAGCGCTTGCCACCAAAGGAGGCCGAGGCAATAAGTGAGCTGTCCATTTCAGGCTCGTTGTCGCTGTGCCATCCCATGCTATCCATTCCGTCGCGGTAATAGTTTGCCAACACAGCATTGAATGGAAAGGCAGAGATGGTGCCTATGCGCTGGGTTAGGGGAGTGAGCAAGCTGGGTATGGGGGCTTCCTCCCATTGAATGGAACTGTACTTATAGGAAGGCCCAAACCAACAGGTAAGCCGAGGCTCCTGATGGATTTTTCCGAAGACACGAATTTCGTTTTGCTGCCAGGGCAACTCGTTTTTGAGTCGCTCGAAATAGCCGTGGTCGAAAAAGTCGGGGTAGTAGAGAAGCTGTTGAGGACCGTTGGAGAAAACAACAATCGCTTTCATGAACGCTCGGCTTCCTTATCGCCGCTGGTGTTGGTGCCGTACGATTGTGAGGCCTCTTGGCGCGGCTTAGGAGCCTCCTCAATATCAATCTGATCGAGGCGAAGGGCGCTGGTTTGCTTCTTTACTTCTGAAGCCCCTTTCAAGATTTCATCTTGCACGTCTTTCGTTGCATTGCGAAATTGATACATTGCCTTGCCAAGGGTTTGCGCCAAGGATGGTATTCCCTTCGCTCCGAAGAACAAGAGGTACACAAACAGTATCATGATGATTTCGCCTGTACTCACAATGCAAATGTAGCACTGTGAACCACTCATGGTTCATGAAAAAAGTGCAAAGTGTGAGAACAATGGGACAAGCTATGCACCTAAATTCGGCCACTAATTTCAATGTTCATGGCCACCTCTCACATACAGAAGCTCAGCGCTGCAGGAGTTCTCGTAACCTTAGGTATTATTTACGGTGACATTGGTACCTCTCCGCTTTATGTGATGAGCGAAATAATGAATCATGCGCACGGCGTGATATCGGAGGAATTGGTCTTTGGAGCTGTATCTTGTGTATTCTGGACGCTGACCATTCAAACAACCTTTAAGTATATCTTCCTTACACTGAAAGCTGATAACAAGGGAGAGGGTGGTATCTTCTCACTCTATGCCCTGGTGCAGCGTAAGGGACGTTGGTTGTTCTGGCCTGCTATGATTGGCGCGGCAACGCTGTTGTGCGATGGAATGATTACGCCGCCTATTTCTGTAGCATCTGCAGTAGAGGGTTTAAAGATTCTCAAAGAAGACTTGCCCGTCATACCCATCGTTATTATTATCATCACCTTACTCTTTGTATTCCAGCGTTACGGAACAAAACTTGTCGGAAAAACATTCGGGCCCATCATGTTGGTATGGTTTACCATGCTAGCCGTGCTTGGCATCAATCAAATTATGCAACGTCCTGAGGTACTTCATGCGCTTAATCCGAAGTATGCAGTTAATCTGTTATTCGATCATCCGGGTGGCTTTTGGCTATTGGGTGCAGTCTTCCTTTGCACAACGGGAGCTGAAGCACTTTACTCCGATTTGGGGCACTGCGGACGCGACAACATTCGCGTGTCGTGGGTTTTTGTGAAGGTGACTTTGGTGTTGAATTACTTGGGGCAGGCCGCATGGATAATGTCACAGCCTTCACTGGAGGGAAAGAATCCTTTCTATTCCATCATGCCGGAATGGTTTGTTGTTCCTGGGGTTTTCATTGCGACAATGGCTGCCATCATTGCTTCTCAAGCATTGATTTCCGGTTCATTCACATTGGTGAGTGAGGCCGTAAACTTGAATTTTTGGCCGAAGGTGAGCATGAAGTTCCCCACCGAGCAAAAGGGGCAGCTATACATTCCGAGTGTGAATTGGTTGCTCTATGCAGGCTGTATTGGTGTAGTTCTCTATTTTCAAAGTTCCTCAGCTATGGGCGCAGCATATGGTTTCTTCATCACGGTTACTATGATGATGACTACGCTGCTACTCATCTATTTTTTGGAATACAAACTTCATTGGCCAGGATGGTTGGTGGGGATTCTCTTCGCCATATTTACAATTGTTGAGTCTTCTTTTTTTGTTGCCAACATCGTTAAACTCAAGGAAGCTTGGATGATGCTTATTGTCTACATCGTGCTGCTGCACGTGATGTGGGTGACGTTCATGTATCGAAAAATGAGCAACTATTTCTTGCAGTTTGAAGACCTCGACAACTACGTGGGTACACTGCGTGAATTGTCGAACGATAAGGAAGTACCCAAGTACGCGACACATTTGGTGTTCCTAACAAAGGCTAATTTTCACCACCAGGTGGAGAAGAAAATCATGGAAAGCATATTGGCGAAAACACCGAAGCGCGCCGATATCTATTGGTTTGTGCACGTAGATCGTTCCAATGAACCGTACACGCGCGAATACACCGTAGATGAGTTGGAGAATGACCTGGTTGTGAAAATCAATATCAAGCTGGGTTTCCGCGTACAACCACGTTTGCACAACTTCTTCCGTTTCATCGTTGATGAAATGGTGGAGCGAGGTGAAATCGATTTGAAAGCAAAGCCTGAGCCGTATGCGAAATACAACGACGAGCACGATTTCAAGTTTGTGGTGCTGGAGAAATTCCTTTCGGCCGATAATGACTTGAGTGTACGCGACAGCTTTATCACCAATGCTTACATAGCATTGAAGCACGTGAGTTTGTCAGACATCGACGCATGGGGCTTGGAGGAAAGCGATACAGTTCTGGAAAAGGTGCCACTCGTGGTAAATCCGGCTCAGCGTATCATGTTGAAGCGAAACGAATCGTAAACACACTAAATAGGCTCTTATAAGTGCATTCGTTGCGCTGATATTACTTGTGGTAGATGCGTTTCAGCCAAAGAACAGAACCCTTTTTCTTTGTTGCGACAAAACAGTGCATGACTTTTTTCGAGCACGTTGCAATGCAAAAAATGATAGCGACTAGCTCGATATTGGCCCTGCGTATGGTGCCCATAGCGAGGTCATCAGAGGCTGAATTTTACTTGGATGTAGAACAAGTCATGCCGGAACGATAAATGAGTGCAAGTTTGCTGCACTAGCAAAGGCGGCTATGCGTTTTCAAAACAATAAGCAAGGATTGCTTTTCGCAATTCGAGGTCTAACGAAGAATTTTAATAGTTCCGCTGCGCTGCAGCGTTTCTGTGTCGAAACCTTTCACGCGAAGCATGAAGTTGTATGCCTGGTTTTGGGCGTAATAATCTTCGCTGCCACCTTCTCCAACCCATACTTCTTCAGGGTCGTTGGAGTAGAAAATTACATTGCCCCAGCGATTGAAGATTGTGAGTTCATATTCAGCAAAGCCTCTTCCTTCTATTTTGAAGACGTCGTTCAAACCGTCACCGTTAGGAGTGAACGAGTTTGGTACATAGAAGAACGCGGAACCTTGCACCAGATAATTCTGGGTGTTCGTGCATCCCAAATCATTGATGACAGTAAGTTGAGGTGTGTAGTCGCTTAACCCATCGTATTCGTGAACAACTTCCCATTCATTGGAGGTGTTGCCGTCACCGAATTGCCAGTAGATAAAGCATTCAGGGCAGGCCGGTTCCGGTGTTGCAGTAAATTCATAGGTGTCGTTCCCCATTGAAACGACGCTGAAGTTAGCCGTGATAGGAAGAACCTCAACAAATACATCTTCTTCCAATTGACGTCCGCAAATGTCGCGTAGCACAAGATGGTAGTTGGCACTTGTTGCCGGAAAAACCGATAGAGAGTCGCCCAGTAAGTCGTTGTTCCATTCGGCTATATAAGGCCCTTCGCCGCCCGAAGGAATGGTCCATATAAATGCAGTTTGGTTAGGACATATGGCGGTGTCCATTGCAGTAATCGCAGTCAACGGAGTGTCGGGTATGAAAATGGTGAGTGTATCACTGGCCGTTTCTGCACACGCATCGGTTACGAGCAAGGCCACATCAACCGTTTGAAATGACTGAAGGTTGAAGGCCGCGGCGGTGCCTTCCACATCACCTTCCACAATCCATTGGTATTGCACTCCGCCGCTACCACCTTGTATGTCGGCGCCCATGGCTGTATTGTCGATGCAGGATGCGTTGATGTCGTTGCCGATTGTTACATCAATGGCAGGATTCTCAATGTCGATATCTGTTTCAGCAGTGGCTGTAGCGCTGCATATATCGGTAACGTTGAGTACAATGTGCGTATCAGCAGCAAATGTTGAACTCAGCGCAGTGGCATTGCTGATGGCAGTTCCGTTGCCTGTCCAGCTATATGTCCAGTCGTTAACGTTGCCGCTTCCTCCTTGAATGATTGGGTTGATGGTAAAGAGGGTTGCGCAGTTGCCAGCATTGTCTTGAGGCAGGGACAGAATGATATCCGGACTTTCAATTATGAGTTGGCTTTCTACTTCCACAGATTGTCCGCATTGATCGGATACGATTGCGGTAATGGTGCCTTCTGTTAATGCGGGTGCACCATAGTTAGGAAAGCCCCAATAATTCCAATCGGTTACTCCGTTGAATAGCCACTCATAGTTGTAGCCGAAGCCTTGGGTGCTTCCCCCAATAGGCGTCACAGTGAGGTCGCAGTTCGAGCCGCAAATCACAGTATGCACAGGAGGCATTGTGGCCGATAATGCCGGCGCATTCACAAGGATTTCAATGTCGTCTGTTGCTACGAAATTGCATTCATCGGTAACAGTAAGGTTTACAATACCGGAATTCCAAGGGCTTATGCCGAGTGATTCTGCCCCCCACAGGATGTTTCCCTGGTCGTCGGTCCAATTGTACTGATAGGGCGCAATGCCCCCGCTAACTGTGGCGTAGATATTCACGAAGTCACCGCAGTCGAGCGGCAACACGTTGTCGGTGTCTACAATTGAAGCCGTCAAAGCTTGTGCAACAAGCACGTTCACGATGAAATCACTATCGTCGCTTGGCATTCCGCATGTATCCGAAACGGTGAGTATATAGGTGGTTGGTGCGAGTGGCGCAACGTCAATGGTCCCTGTCGTTTCCCCGGTGCTCCATACATAGCCGTAATTCGCATACCCCCCGGTAATGATTGGTACAAGTGTTTGAATCGCACCTTGACAAATTTCGTAGTCCACGCCCTGCACTTGAAGTGGTTCGGGCACGTCGGCGATAAGAAATTCGAATGAAGAAGAAATGAGCGACTCGCCGCACTCTGCGATGTTGGTGATGTTCATGATAACGGTTTCATCGCCTTCAATGAGGCCGTCTTCAAAGGCGTCGATGTAGATTGAAACTTCCATGACTCCTGGCTCGAAGGTCACGGATTCGGGCATTTGCGTATAGTCGACGCCGTTGGTAGCTGTTCCTGTGAATGCAAGGTTGGCCACGAGCTGCGTATTTGGGTTGCCACTTTCGGGGCGTTGGAAAACAATGAAGCCATCACCGCAGTCCTCAAACATGGTGTTGCCTTCCGGGCCGCCCGCTTCGAGGTCGAGCTGTGCCTGCACAACCAGATTGCTGGAAAAAGAATCGCGCTGCAGAAAAACAGCGGAGGCATAGGCGGGGTCGCTGGTGTCGCAAATAGCCAGTTTGAT
>CAMAYP010000114.1 GCA_945862415.1 Chryseobacterium gleum
GTTGAGCGCGGTAACCAGCATGAGCGACTGATCAACGAGTTGCTGAATACGCTCATGGTTTGGTTCAATACCTGCCGCGCAATGGTCGTTGAACGACACACAAGCGTCGCCAAGTAATTCTGCACTTTGCAAGAAGTTATAGGCCATCATTGGCTTGAATACATTCAACTCGTAATGTCCCTGTGTGCCGCCTACCGTAATGGCTACATCGTTGCCCATTACTTGTGCGCAAACCATGGTAAGAGCTTCGCATTGTGTTGGGTTAACCTTACCCGGCATGATGCTGCTTCCCGGCTCGTTTTCAGGAATGAAAATCTCCCCGATACCACTGCGCGGACCGCTTGCCATCATGCGAATGTCGTTCGCGATTTTATTAAGAGAAACTGCTAATTGCTTCAGTGCACCATGGCTTTCAACGATGCCGTCGTGTGCCGCAAGTGCTTCGAATTTGTTGGGAGCACTCGTGAAAGGAAGCCCACTGAATTCAGCGATTTTTTGAGCGACTAATTCAGAGTATCCTTTCGGGGCATTCAATCCAGTGCCCACTGCTGTGCCACCCAATGCAAGCTCACCCAAATGAGAAAGCGTATTGTTGAGTGCACGCAAGCCATGGTCGAGTTGCGCTACATACCCGCTCAATTCTTGTCCGAGAGTAACCGGTGTAGCATCCATAAGGTGCGTGCGGCCAATTTTTACTACCTGCATGAATTCTTTGCTCTTGGCATGAAGAGTATTGCGCAGCAGCGTGACACCTGGAATGGTCTTTTTCAAAACCGATTCATACGCTGCAATGTGCATTGCGGTGGGGTAGGTGTCGTTGGATGATTGTGACTTGTTTACGTCGTCGTTGGCTCCGAGCAACATATCGCTTTCACCGAGTTTACCACCTAGTAAAACATGTGAGCGATTGGCAACAACTTCGTTTACGTTCATGTTGCTTTGCGTGCCGCTTCCGGTTTGCCAAATGACGAGTGGGAATTGGTCGTCGAGCTTTCCTGCAAGGATTTCATCGCAAACAGCGCTTATAGCATCTCGTTTTTCAGCGGGCAATACACCGAGTTCGCAGTTGGTGTGTGCAGCTGCTTTTTTCAAAATGGCGAATGCACGAATGATTTCTTTCGGCATCGATGCTTCCGGACCAATTTTGAAGTTGTTGCGCGAGCGCTCCGTTTGTGCGCCCCAGTATACATGTGCGGGAACTTTAACCTCGCCCATGGTGTCTTTTTCAATTCTGTATTCCATTTGTTGCGTAATTCTTTTGTGTTAAAATGTTTCTGCGGCTTTTCCTTGTTGCATGAGGTAGCCTTTTAGGAACTCATCGATGTAGCCATCCATAACGGCATCTACATCGGAGGTTTCAACTCCTGTTCGAACGTCCTTAACCAATTTGTAGGGCTGCATCACATAGTTGCGAATTTGTGAACCCCACTCAATCTTTTTCTTGGTCGCTTCAATTTCACTGCGCGCTGCATTGCGTTTCTCGAGCTCCATTTCATAGAGCTGCGATTTCAATAATTGCATTGCTTTTTCTTTGTTTTGAAGCTGCGAACGTGTTTCCGTGTTGTCAATGATGATGCCTGTAGGCGCGTGACGCAGTCGCACACCGGTTTCAACTTTGTTTACGTTTTGGCCGCCTGCACCGCCGCTTCGGAAGGTGTCCCAGGTGATGTCAGATGGGTTGATGGCGATTTCGATGGAGTCGTCGACAAGCGGGTACACATACACACTCACGAACGAAGTGTGCCTGCGAGCGTTGGAGTCGAAAGGAGAAATGCGCACCAGTCGATGCACACCGTTTTCCCCTTTCAGCATGCCGAATGCAAACTCACCAGCTATTTCCAACGTGCATTGTTTTACGCCTGCTACATCGCCTTCTTGTAAGTCAAGTTCTTTCACGGTGTGACCGTTTTTCTGAGCCCACATCACATACATGCGCATGAGGATGCCCGCCCAGTCGCAACTTTCCGTGCCGCCGGCTCCTGCGGTGATCTGAAGTACTGCGTGCAGGCTGTCTTCCTCAGAGCTCAACATGTTTTTGAATTCGAGATCCTCTACTCGGGAGGAGGCAAGTGTGAATTGCGCTTGCAATTCTTCTTCAGTAGCAGCTTGCTCCTTGAAGAAGTCGTAGAGTACCGCTAGGTCTTCCACTGAGTCTGAACAACTTTTGAAGGCATCGGTCCAGATTTTTTTATTGCGTATTTGACGCATAACCTGCTCCGCCTTTTTGGCGTCGTTCCAGAAGTCGGGGTCTTGTGTTTGCTTTTCGTCTTCCTTTATCTGAAGTAGTTTTACTTCAACGTCAAAGGTACCTCCCAAGCGCGGTCACGCGCTCTTTCAGCTCACCGATAGCATCGCTTGTAATTGCCATAATGATTAATCACTGATTTTGAATAAATGCGGCCGCGAAGGTAGCTATCTTTACCGCTCAAGACCAATAAAGCAATACCATTTCATTTATGGACGACGTTTTCAAGAGCGCACCGGAGCATCGTGAGCCACGATCGATCAATGCTATCATTGCCGATGGATTCCAAGTTGACGGCCCCCAATTCATTCGCAAGGGTATAGGTTATTTCAGCAATGAGTTTGGAATCTATGTGGCTTTTACCCTTGTCTATGTTGCTCTTTCCATGGCTGCCAGTGCGTTGCCGCTTGTGGGCGATTTATCCGGAATGCTGCTAGGGCCACCTTTGGTTGCGGGTTTTACTTGCTATATGCGCTTGCAGTCGCGCAATGACTACCGCGAATTTTCGAACTTCTTCGGTGGTTTTCGCGGTGGTAACTGGCCATCACTTGTTTCACAGGGCATCAGTGTTACGTTGAGTATGGGCCTTGCCGCTGCGCTGTTGGTCTTGCCATTTTACTTTGAACCCGTGCAAACCTTTGCCACAGAGATTCAAAAGATTCAGACGATGGATCAAGAGAAGGCCGCAGAATTTATATTGCAATTGTTCACCCCTGCCATTGTACAAGCGGCTGTGTTAGCTGCTTTAGTCGCGTTGGCAGTAATGACGCTATTCTGTCTAGCTCCAATGTTTATTGTATATCGCGGTTACTCGGCATTTCAAGCAATAGCAGCCAGTTGGAAATTGGTCAGCAAAAAGTATCTGTCCTTTTTGCTGTTCAATTTGTTGCTTTGGATGCTCCTAATTGCAGGTTTTCTGCTGTGCTGTGTGGGTTTGCTTGCCGCATTGCCAATTTACTATCTATCCATGGCAAGTGCCTACGAGGAAATTACAGGTGATTGAATTCCTCCGGCCACTCCTCAATGGTAGAAAGCTCCCGCTTTATGGCATCATAAGCAAACCCTTTGCGCAAGAGAAATTGAATCAGTTTTGCGTTGCGCTCGTAGGGTGTTTTTCCTTTCACGGACGACCATTTACGCTTAGCAAGTTCTCGTATATTTTCCTGATGAACCTCGTTTTCTAGGTGCCCCAGTGCTTCTCGTATAGACTCATCGGAAATGGATTTGGCCTTCAAGTGCATGTTTATTTTTTGAGCACCCCAACGTTGGAGGTTCGATTTGTCATGTGCATACGCTGAAGCGAATCGTGCATCATCGAACAGGTTGCTCTTCCGAAGTCGATCGATGCAGGCATCAATAAAAGACTTTTCTGCACCCCAAATCGATAGTTTTCTAGCTAGATCGAACCTGCAACGCTCGGCTTTGTTGCACCAATCGACCAGTTTGGTATAGGCTATGTCTTCAGGATATTTCATTGCGAAAACGTGGACTGAATGTGTCAAAGGTAATCATGGTTTTTTCCATCGCACAGGCTTTGAAGAAGTCTTCAAGATAGCACCTAATCAATTGCTGTGTGTAATTTGTATTGAAAAAGCGAACCTTTCTGCATTGCTTCCGTTTTAACCCCTTTTATGTATGTATCGCTTTGCTTACTTTTGCGAGGCGGTCAATAGAAAAGACCACTGAATATTTATAGTAATAATGAAAAACGAATTGATTGTTAAACTGCGCGAACTTCTGAAAACGGAGGAGATTGCCTCTATCCGCGACGGAGTTCGTGAAATCCGCAATGACTGGAAGGCGGAGACCGCTAAGGAACGCCAACTTCAGATGGAAGCCTTCAAGGCTGAAGAACATCCAGAGGATGTTGAGTTTGTATATTTTCCGCACGAGCTTGAAGGTGAGTTTCAGGAGCTGTTGAAGGTATATGAAGATCGTGTGGAGGAGCACGGAAAGAAACTCGCAGCGGAGCGACAGAAGAACTTTGAAATGAAGCTGAGCATCCTCAATGAAATGGATGAGCTTATCAAGGATGAGCAAAACATTGGCAAGGCTTTCTCCACGCACAAAGCGTTGAAAGAGCAATGGGACGCTATCGGCGACATACCGGGCGATAAGTACCATGAGCTGCAAGAGAAATGGCAGCGACTCAATCATGAGTTTTTTTATAACATCAATATCTATAAGTCCCTTCAGGATCATGATTTGAAAATCAACCTTCGTAAAAAGGAGGAAATGATTGAAGAAGCCAAGAAGTTGGCTGAAGTGACTGTCATCAACGACCTCGAAATTCTCATTAAGAAATTCCAACGCGAATGGATGAACATCGGTCCATCTCCACGCGAAACATTCAAGGAATTGGGCGATACGTTTTTCGGAATCTTGCGTGAATCGCAGAACCGAGTGCAAGCCCACTATGATGAAATACACAAGCATAGTGATGAGAATCTTGCGAAGAAGAAGGAGTTGGTGGCCAAGATGAGTGAGATTCTAACGATGGAGATAACGAATCCATCAACCAGCAATCGTTGGACCGATGACGTTCTGAAGCTGCAGGAGGAATGGAGAACGATTGGCTGGGCTCGCAAGAAGGAGAATGAAGAAGTATGGCAGGAATTTCGAGGCCTCTGCGATCTGTTCTTCAGCAAGCGTAATTCTCTTTTCGAGGAGAAGCGTTCTGCATACAAGGTGAACAGGGAAAAGAAGGAAGCTCTTATTGAGCGTGCCCGTGTGATTCAGAATAGCGAAGATTGGAAGTCGGCAACGGAAGACTTGAAGCGCATGCAAGAGGAGTGGAAAGCAATCGGTGGAGCTGATCCGCGTGAGGAGCAAAAGCTGTGGCAGCGATTCCGCTCAACGTGCGATCACTTTTTCGCTCGTAAAAAGGAAAATTATTCGAAGGTTATCGAAGGGCAAAGTCAGAATCTGGCGCTCAAAATGGATATGCTCACAGAATTGGATGCACTTGAAATTACCGGCAACAAAGGCGCTGACCTTGCTGCGCTTAAATCGTTTGGGGAGCGCTGGCATGCGGTAGGTTTTGTGCCTAAGGACAAAGTGAAGGAAGTAATGGATCGCTACAACCAGTTGCTCGATGTGAAGTATGGTCAAATCAACGCCGATCGTGAGCAACGCGAAATGTCAAACTTTCGTAGCAAACTCGATACCTTGAAGACAAGCGCCAACGGCGAGGCTCAAATAAAACGTGAGCGCAATTTCATGCGTGAGAAAATTGATAAGCTCAAGCATCAGATTGCTCAATACGAAAACAACATGGGCATTTTTACCGGTAAGGGTGCAGAAGCTTTGCGCAAAGACATCGAGAAGAAAATCAAGGCTACTGAGCGCGAGATAGAAGACATTAAGCAAAAGATGCAGTTGCTCACGAGCAACTAGTCTGTCGACTTCTTAATTTTATTGACGGCGTTTGTAGTGGAATATCCTGCTACAATAGGAATGCACACAACGTTGCCTCCGCGGCTTTTCGTTTCGAATGAGCCAACGATGTAGCGCTTGGATGCAGGGTCTGTCTCCAACGCGTCATAGTCGCCTCCTTTTACCAACGTGTCGGGTTGAATGAATTCGATTAGTTGCGCAGGAGTGTCTTCTGTGAAGATGATAGTTGCATCGACGCAGCGCAATGCGGCAATTACATCGGCCCGCGCATTTTCATCGTGAATGGGTCGCTCGGGACCTTTGTTCAATCGTTTTACAGAAGCATCGTCGTTGATGCCTACAATCAAACAGTCTCCGAGTGCTTTCGCTTCCTCTAAATAACGCACATGTCCGAGGTGCAGAATGTCGAATACACCATTCGTGAAAACGATTTTCTTGCCCTCAGCTCTCCATTTGTCGAGTTGATTGCGAAGTGCTGTGTAGTCGGGAAAATGCATGTTATTTTTTGTTGGTTGCAATCAGGAAGCTGACGGCGCCAATGAGAATATCCCAGGTCGTTTTAATGGACCATGAAATCAGAGCGTAAATCTTACCTGCAGCAAGTGGAAATCCAAGTGCCTGCAGACTTAAAATTGCCATGCCGTGAAAAGCGCCGGCACCACCCGGTGTGGGGACCATCATACCCAGGCTTCCTGCAGCCATGAAAAAGACCGTTTGACGCAATGTCATGGCGCATGTTTCTTGAAGCGCCAGCAAAGAAGTGAACGTCATCAGCAGCCAGAAGAGCCATATTCCAAATGAGTAGAGCCAGAACAAGAAGCTTCTTTTCAAGCGGAAAATACTCTTGAGGCCATCCATCATCCCTAAAAAGAACTCCCGTACTTTCTTGAAAAACGGAATGTGCTCAAACTTCTTGAGCATAAACAGAAATATGGCAAATGCTGCGATGGCAGCACCCAAAAGCACAAGGATGGTGGTTCCCTTGCTGCCATCGGCATGTTCGAAGAAGGAGTTAAATGCTTCCGTTTCCAATACAAAAGCGAGGAATACCAGTGAGGCAAGCATTGCGATGTCGACAATACGTTCCAAAAGCACGGTGCCTATGAGTTTGTTGACTGGGACCTGATCGGTTCTGTTGAGCAGTGTGCAGCGGGCCAATTCACCTGACCGGGGAATGAGGTTGTTCATGCAATAGCCAAATGCAACAGCATGTATTGCCCACCAATCGCGCACGTGATAACCCATGGGCTCCAACATAATGTTCCAGCGCAAGCCTCGAAGCACGGTGGCAATGTAACCGAATAGAAAGGAGGCAAATACCCACGGCCACTTTACAGTCTTCAAGGCAGGGAGTAAGTCGTTTTCCCAACTTACATCTTTGTACAGTGCCCACATGAGCACGGCAGCCAGTCCGAGAAATACGCTGTATGTAATTGCCTTTCTAATGACGTTGGATCTTGATGTCAAATTTGGGTAGCTCAGAGCGGTGTTTGACTTCACCGAACGGAAAGTTGTTCACTAAGCCAGTTTATTTGTGGCCGTATCCGGAAATACGATGGCCGGCTTGAAAACAAGCGCTTCTTCACGCGTCATGTGTGCATAGGTTACAACTATTACTACATCACCCGGAGTGACTTTTCTTGCTGCGGGCCCGTTGAGGCAAACTACACCGCTACCGCGCTCACCTTTAATGATATATGTTTCGAGGCGTTCGCCGTTCATGCAGTTTAACACTTGGACTTTTTCACCTTCAATCATGTCGGCGGCTTCCATGAGCAGCGGATCGAGGGTAATGCTTCCGATGTAATTCAGGTTGGCTTCGGTAACCGTTACGCGGTGGATTTTCGATTTGAGAACTTCAATAAGCATGGGCGCAAAAATACAGGCAGTTGGGCAGTATGAAAAATGGAATTCCATGTACTGATGCCATTGGGGCAATTGGTTGTAGTTCAAGCGAATGAGAAAGTAGTTCGTGTACTTTTTGTTTGTGGTTTAGAGTCATTGGTCTGTATCTATTTGGTTTTCATCGAAAAAATAGGGTAAAAGCGCATCTTTTACGAATACCCCCCGTACAAACTGACATGATCCAGCCATTCACCAATACAAAGCTCCTCCTGTCGACCATTGCTCTGGTCTTCATTGCTCTCGTTTCACGAGCTCAGTGTCCGCGGGTTTTCGACTTTTATGGTCAGACTCCCGTGCACCCATACTGGTACTCGTGCAGCGGTAACAATTTCTCCTTCAATTTGAGTACGCCCAACACATGGGATGGGTTTACCATCGACTGGGGCGACGGTTCACCGGTAACAAGCGGCGCTTCATGGAGCC
>CAMAYP010000115.1 GCA_945862415.1 Chryseobacterium gleum
GCTGCCCAAACCACCGACTCTTTCGAGGAGTTCAAACGCCAGCGAGAGCAGGAGATGAACTCGTTTGAGACGGAGTATAAGAGAGGCTTGGACTCGTTGCGAGAGGCACAAAATCGCGACTTCGCCTTGTTGCTTGCGGGAAAATGGAGTGAGCGTGAGGTAGCCGAGGCGCCGCCCGTTTTGGAAAAGCCCAAACCCGAAACGCCTCCAACGGTGGCTGACGAAAAGCCTGAGGCCGTGCCTGTGGAGCCCATGCCATTGCCGGAGGTTGAGGTAAAACCGGAACAAGCACCCGAAGAAAAGCCACAAGAATCCAAACCCTCTGAGCACCCCGATGACCGGTCGGATGACAGCCCTAAGCAGGAAGACACGTACCGCGCACAACTGGAACAGGCGCTGCAGGGTGCTTCCATTGTACCAAGCAAATTTTACGGTAACAATACCTGGGTTCCTGCATTTGCTGAGCCTTGGCCCAGTTGCGCTGAGCCGATGAACCCCTCATCCATTGCCGCGTATTGGAAAAAGTGCTCGGAACTTTCAATTGATCGGTATCTGGCGTATTTCAGCGTGCAGCGTCAAATACTTGAGCTGAGCGACTGGGGAATGTTGTCGCTGGTAAATCATTGGAGCAATCAGGAATTCAACGATGATACTCATGCCACCCTTTTCAAATGGTATATGCTGGTGCAGATGGGATACGATGTGCGGTTGATGTACAATGCAGAAGGCGCAAAGCTGGCGTATCCATTCCGGCAAATGTTCTACGGATTGAGTTACATCGAGATGAATGGCAAGTCCTACTTCCTGCTCGACGACAAACAGGAGGGGAGTTTTTACACCTATGATGGAAGCCATGCCGGTGCCAAGCAGGTGTTGACCCTCCAACAGAATCCTTCGGCGTTGTTTCCCAATGATGAACAGCTGCGCAGTTTCGATTTCTCGTTCGAAGGCAAGAGCTATCACATCGAAATCCCCTTCAATCGCTACCGGACCAAGTATTACGAGAGTATTCCGCAAACCGAGCTCGACTTTTATTTTACCGAAAGCGGTGCCAACGATTTTGCATCATCGTGTAACGAACATGTGCGGAAAGCGGTTGATGCGTTTCCAACGCAGCGCCAGCAGGTTCGTTTTCTCTATGCGTTGGTATGCAGCGGTATTCCGTATGCCACCGATCAGGAGCAGTTTGGTTACGAGAAATTCTGCCTGCCTGAAGAGGCGCTCGGTTACGCCATGGCCGATTGCGAAGACCGCACGTTTTTGCTCAACTACCTCCTGCGCACCTTCACCAGTGCCGCCACGATTGGACTCAATTACCCCGGACACGTGGCTATGGCCGTAGCACTCGACGAAGTGCACCCGGAAGACGCTCGTTTCAACTATAAGAATCGAACCTATGTGTATTGCGACCCCACCTACATCGGTGCCGATGTGGGCATGATGCCAGGGGTGTATGAGAGTGAGACGCCGGAGGTGTTTGAGTAGGGGCTGGGGACTGAGGACTGTTTCGCAATGTTGACCCATTTCGTGTGATGGCCCGCGGATATGTGCCTAAACACATTCACAGTCGTATCGCTATGATCTCGCGCCAGTCCCGTAGGGGCAACATCTCCATAGCCGATGCAGAGAAATGGATAGAAGCCCCGGAGGGGCGGAACATTAAAACCATAACGAAGTTGAAGTGCCCGGCAATCGACCTCGTCCTTCGCCCTTCACGCAATACCAACAATCGTTCGTTGAAACCTCCCTAGACCATTCGAGCATACTGACTAAAATCAGCGTAACCTTGTCAATGGTGGTGGCGTATCTACTGCCAAAAGATTAAACTGTGAAGCGTACTATTTTCCTCTTTATTTCAAGCTTGAGCTTTGCCTCGGGCATGTATGCACAAGCTGACGTGTCTACCCTCGATTTTCAATGCAGTAAACTGGATGAGCAAGGCACTCTTTGGCTGGGGTCAGCCGGTGAAGGACTTTGGAAAGTGCAGGGAAATAGCATCGAACCCCACACCGTGACAGGGCATTCTCCAAACGCTGATTACTATGCAATGACGCTCGATCCGCAAGGCCATTTATGGATTGCGGCCAAAAATGGTTTGGTGGAATATGACTACCAACAATGGAAAGACATGCCGATGGCGGGTTCGTTTGTGGCTTCGACAAAAGATGGCGTGGGCTCGGTTGAGCGCAATCGCATTGTGCATGGACTCGCCGTAAACCACATGGACCATGCGCTTATGGGGGTTGAAGATGCAAACGGAGGACAGTACCTGCTTATGCGCTTCAACGGACAAACCTATGTAGATCTCATTCGTCCTTTCAAGGTGCGCGCGGTGTTTGAAGACCTCGACGCAATGATTTGGATGTCCGGCGGTGGCTATAAGATGGAAGGTGGTAAACTGGTGTCGAAGGTGTCGCTTCCTAAGGGAACGATAACCTGCGCCATTCAAGACAGCCGCGGCGATGTATGGCTGGGCACCGATGGAAACGGTGTGTTTCGTTACGATGGTTCTTCGATGCGCAGCTATGCCGATGATCATGGCTTCGCTTCCATGCGTGTTACCTGTATGCATGAAGATGAGAAGGGAAAGATTTGGATGGGCACAGAAACGCTAGGCGCAAACAAAACGCAGGGTCTAACGTATTTCGAAGCCGGTGCTTTTCATCACCTTCAGGAGTCGGCCGATTGCCCTGTAAAAGCAGTGAACACAATTGCTTCCGATAAGAAGGGAACCGTTTGGTTTGCAGGCAATGATGGCGCGCTGTATCGTTATAACGGTCGTTCGTTTTCTACTATCGACGCGTCTGAGTTTTTAGTTAAGCGTTGATTCGTCAGATTGTATGGTCTTTGCATACTTTAGTGGCCATGCAAGACAAGTCACTCTATGCCAACTCGCCGGCTTATTATACCTATTATTTTAATTTGGTAGAAAGCAACAATCTCCTTCATGAGTTGAAGGAAAGTGAAGTGCGCATTTCTGATTTCATTGATTCGATCCCCGAAGAAAAATGGCATAGCCGCTATGCTCCGGAGAAGTGGACGGTGGCTGAAGTCGTTCGACACATCATCGAAACGGAACGCATATTCGCTTATCGCGCCCTGCGCTTTTCTCGGTTTGATGAAACACAGCTGCCTGGTTTCAACGAGAACGATTTCATCGAACACTTGGCGGATGTCCAATTTTCGAAGCAACAAACCTTAAAGGAGTTTCAAGCGGTGCGCGCAGCATCCATTAGTCTCTATGAATCCATGAATGATCGCATGCGTTCGTTTATGGGAAATGCAAACGGGTTGTCGGTGTCGGCCGAGATGCTGGGGTTCATGATTGTGGGCCATACCGAACATCACGTCAACATTATAAATGAACGGTATTTGTAGGGACGCATTGAATGCGTCCTTCTGACAAATCGCACATCCGTTTGCAGTCGCAGCGTTTTCCTTTGACAACGTATGCGAATATCTGTTTTTTTGGTTGTGTTGTGGTTGGTGGGGTGCAATGATGCTCCGCACAACGGATTGCCTGCCATCGTGGTCGCTGATACTGTTGCTGAAAAAACTTCTGACGAACATGAAGCTTCGAATTTCATCGTGGTGAAGAACGATGTGCCGGTAAGCCAATATTTCGAATCGATCGACTCGTTGCGCGCCGTTATCGATTCCACGTTTGGCATCCAACTCAACGAGTATGAATTGGTGCATGCGAATCGATGGATTCTCGACACGCTCATGTCGTTCGACTATTATATAGCGAAAGAGAAGGGGATAGTCATTGACGATCAAAAGAAGTGTATTGTGTTAAAGGCAGGCGACGAGCTGCGAGTCCCGAATCCAAATGAGCTCGATTCAATTCGTATGAACCTTCATTCTGTTTTGATCGATGTGAATATACCCGAGTATGCATTGCGTATTTGGCAGCACGATTCGGTGATACATGAATATCCTGTTCGCGTTGGAAAAGACGAGCGCAAGTACCTTGCTTTGGCAAGACATGAAGTCAATTTGCGCACTCCCATTGGTGACGGTCATATTGTGCGCATTGAACGAAATCCCTTGTATATAAATCCGGTTGATGGACATCGGTATAAAGCTACTCGTCGTGATGACGGCCGTTACACCCGACTGCCTCGCATCCCATTCTTGGAGCCGGAAATAAATGGCATTCGAAGTGGCGCACTCATTCATCCCACCACGAACAGAAGCACATTGGGTAAGGCAGTCCCAAACGGGTGTGTCGGTTTGAGTGAAGCCGATGCCTGGATGGTCTATTACCATGCACCGCTCGGCACGCGGGTGCGGTTTCGATACGATCTGGAGGTGACGGATAGCACCGGGCAGCATCGAACACTCGACGATATCTATCAAAAAAATACCTCGTCGCGATAAAACGACGAGGTATTCTGAAATATCAAATAATCTTTTAAATACGCTCGATAACCATAGCGCTTGCGCCACCGCCACCATTGCAGATGCCTGCACCGCCCATTTTTGCGTTGTTTTGCGCCAGCACATGTATAAGAGTCACGATAATGCGAGCACCTGAGCAACCCAGCGGATGCCCCAATGAAACAGCTCCACCGTTTACGTTTACTTTCGATGCATCGAGTCCCATTTTCTGCGTGTTCACGATTCCTACAACCGAAAACGCTTCGTTGAGTTCTACAAACTCAAGGTCAGACATGTTGAGACCTGCCTTGGCAACTGCTTTTGGAAGGGCCAACGATGGGGTAGTGGTGAACCACTCCGGAGCTTGCTCTGCATCGGCATAACCGCGCACTTTAGCAATAGGCTTCAGACCCAATGCTTCCATCTTTTCTTTGCTCATGAGGATAAGAGCCGCGGCTCCGTCATTCATGGTGCTTGCATTGGCTGCTGTTACGGTTCCTTCTTTCGTGAAGGCTGCGCGCAAGCCGGGCACTTTATCGAAGTTTACATTCTTATATTCTTCATCTTCGCTGAAAGTTACAACGTCGCCTTTGCGTCCGGTAATTTGAACAGGAACGATTTCAGCATTGAAATTGCCGGCTGCCCAAGCTGCAGCTGAGCGTTTGTAGCTCTCAATAGCAAATGCATCCTGATCTTCGCGTGTGATGTTGCATTCTGTAGCACACATATCGGCAGCTACACCCATTGCGTAATTGTGGTACACATCGGTAAGACCATCTTTGGCCAAACCGTCTATCATGCTAACGTTTCCGTATTTATTTCCCCAACGGAGGTTTTCAGAATAGAATGGTACCTGGCTCATGTTTTCCATGCCACCGGCAACCACCACATCGGCATCGCCCAGCATGATGCTCTGCGCACCTTGCATGATGGCTTTCATGCCCGAAGCACAAACCTTATTCACGGTGGTGCAGGCAACACCGTCGGGCAAGCCGGCAAACTTCGCAGCCTGGCGCGCAGGTGCCTGACCGAGGTTGGCTTGAAGCACACAACCCATGATTACTTCATTGACTTCTTTTGGATCAAGTTGGATTCGATCCATAGCGCCTTTAATAGCAGCAGCTCCCAATTTGGTTGCTGAGACTGAGGCGAGAGCACCGCCGAAACTCCCTAGCGGAGTGCGCACGGCGGCAACGATAAAAACTTCTTTCATTGAGAATTTTTTTAGGGCGCAAATATACGCTCCTAACTTCGTCAAACGAATCGGAGATCAGGCTTATCCCTCCATGCCACCTTCGCTCTGTTTCATGTTTTTACGCTTGAAAAGCGCAGCATCGACCTTTCCGAACTTCCATCCGAAGTTGACACGAAACAGCTGCCAGTCGCGGCGTCGGAAAGTATCTTGAATGAATATGTCCGTTTCACTGTGAGTGAATTGCACCCGTGTTCGCAATACGTCTTGCATCGAAAAAGTAAGCGTCATGTTCTTGTTCTTTCCGAATTCCTTTTTCATGGAAAGGTCAAGTCCGTAAGTTGGCTCTACATACCCTTGAACGGTATTTTCGGTTCCTCCCCACATACCACCGCCGCCGCCGCCACGACCACCGCCGCCGCCTTCCATACCGCCGGCACGGTCGCTTGAGCCTACAGTGAGTGCTTTTCGGCTGCTGTAGTCAAACAAGGCTTGGAATGTAAAGCCTTTCGGTAGTTTGAAAATGGCGTTTGCTTTCGTCCACCAGCTCGATTGGCTGTTGGTCAATGTTGGACTGATGTTCGTACCGTCAATGGAAGAGTTGTAGAGGTTCAGGTTCATGGTAAGATCGAACCACGGGGTAAAGCTGTTACGGCTTACAAACTCCAAACCTACCGCAGTGCTGCTGGAGGCGTTGTCGTAGGTGTTCACCACAATGTCGCGCTGCATAATCGGGTTGAATTCTGAAACCTGATTGCGAATGGTGAGGTTGGTAATGTATCGCGCATAGGCGGTTGCTATGAATACGTTCTTCTTGTTGTACGACTTCTGGTAGCTCAACTCGGCCAAATGGGTAAACTCCGGCTGCAGCTCCGGATTACCACGGCTCACGTTCAAGCTGTCGCTGTAGTCTACAAACGGTATGAGCTGCATGAAAGAAGGTCGGCTGATTTTACGGGAAAGTGCCAACTGTACATCTTGGGTTTCGCTTATAACACGTGTCAGGTAGAGAGAAGGGAAGAGGCTAATAGGATACTGTACTTTGAATGTGATTGTGGTATCACGCAATTTGCCTTCGTAATTGCTGCTTTCTGCGCGAAGTCCGAGTTGGTATTTCCACTTGGCTGCATTTTTCGATACCGTGCCATAAGCCGCGTAAACTTGGTCAACAAATTCATAGTTCACCAACAAGCCGGGAAGCTGCTCGAACTGTCCTGTTGTTTCATTCAGGCGGAAATTGTCGTAGATGCTTTCATAATGGCGCACTGAGCCGCGCAGCCCAGCTTCCACTTTCAACTTGTCACTTATTTTGTTGCTATAGTCTGTTTGTGAGGTGTAGAGCTGCATTTTTCCTCCACCGGATTGACGTTGGGTATTTGATTGAGAATCGGAATAAACGCTCACGTAATCACCTTGAAATGAGCTCTCAATAAGGTTAACGTTCATGTCGGCCGTGAGCTCGCTTCCTTCTTTTGCAAAGAGGTGCTTATAGAGAAGGCTCGTGCCGTAGTTCTGAAACGTACGATTGGTTTCTGAATTACGGTTGTAGCTGCTGCTGCCAAGGGTGATGTCGTTGAACAGTGTGTCGGTTTGAGCATATATAGTGTCGTATGGATTGAACTGTCCTTTGGTTATGCTTTGAGAAAGTGTCCACGTGTTGCGGTTATCGGCAAACCAGTCTAAACCTACTTTTCCGCTTAGGAAGTACCCAAGGTTTGTTGAAACCTGATCTTGACTGAGACTCGTTGTATCGTAAGGCAAATAGGAGATGCGATCGGTTGTGCCTCGGCTGATGCTCTTGCGCTGGTTGTAGTTGCCATTGGCGAAGAAGTTGAACTTACCCTGACGAAGGTTGATGTCGCCACCAATGTTAGAACGCGGACGGCTATCGGCACCTGCTCTCAAGCTACCGTTGTAACCCATGCCTCGGTTGTGCTTCATCACAATATTCACTATACCACCACCGCCGCCGCCTGCATCGTATTTAGCCGATGGATTGGTGATGACTTCTACTTTCTGAATGGCATCGGCAGGTATTTGATCGATGGTCAGTGTGGTTGGTCTGCCGTCAATGAAAATCTGGGGGGCACTGTTGCGCATGGTAACATTTCCATCCAAATCCACTTGTACCGAAGGAATGTTGCGAAGCACGTCTTCAGCTGTTCCTCCTGCATTCATTGGGTTTTTCTCAACGTCGTAAATGCGTTTGTCGAATTCGATTTTGAAGTCGCTATCACCGCCGTCGATAATCACTTCTTTCATGGTGCTGCTCACTGCGAGTTTGATGTTGCCCAAATCCTTCTCGGGAATGCCCATGCCTTGCCCTGGGTTTAGCGTGAAGTTGCTGCGGTGAATCCCATAG
>CAMAYP010000116.1 GCA_945862415.1 Chryseobacterium gleum
TGCCCGCTACCACCGGCAACCACAACACGACCAGCGCAACCAGCCAGGGGCGTTTCATTCGCAGATCCGACGCAATGCCCATGGCCCAAAATGCGCCCAGAAATACAAGTACAATGTTGGCTAGAACCACGGCCTTAAAACCAAGTTGAGCTATGGGAGAAAACAGAATGGTGAAAACAGGTTTGCCCCATTGATCCATCAACAAATAATCATGCTCCCATGAATACTTCGAAATTTGATAGTGTGTAATGCTGTCGGCCCCGCCATTGAACCCCTCACTCACCGAGAAATTGATCATGTAAAAAACCGCTGCGGTAAGAAAAACAACCAACGCTTGTCGACTCCAAATTGCTTTCATCCGGCAAAGGTAATTGCAGGCAGCCAAAGATGTAGTTTTGCACGCCTCCGAAACTATGACAGCATCCAGCACATCTGCTTCGCGGCTTCGGCCACTCGACGCTCTTCGCGGCATAGCTGCATTGGCGGTAGTGTTCTTTCATTTTGCCCTGCACCATGAGGGCTATGAAAAGGTTTTTCGGTTCGGGACAACCGGTGTCGATTTGTTTTTCATCATCAGCGGTTTTGTAATCTTCATGAGCCTTCAAAAGGCCGGAAGCCTGCGAACTTTCATCGTCAATCGATTCTCGCGCCTTTACCCCGCCTATTGGATGGGTGTCCTTTTTTCGTTCGCCATCATCAGCATCCATTTCCACTACACTCAGAAATATCCAATCGACCGGCCGACCGTTACATTGTTGGGGAACCTCACCATGTTTCAATATTATCTGCGAATCCCCGATTTGGAAGGACCTTACTGGACGATGATCGTAGAGATGATTTTCTATGTGTTTATGGGATGCCTTTTTCTCTTCCGTCAACTGGGCCGCATCCATTTGATTGGATCTTCAATCTGTATTGCTCTAACTGCTGCAGCATTTACAGTCGACACTACCTACTGGATAAAGGAGATTTTCATGAAGGTTCCTTTGCTCTATCACTTCCCGTTGTTCTTTGCCGGCATAGTGTTCTATGGCAAATACACCCGAACGCTCGACAATCGAGTTTTCTTCTCCGGAATCGCAATAGCATTCGTTGCACAAATGGCCCTTTTTCCGCATACATGGCGGGCATGCAAACACATGAGTCAGGCCGAATACTTCGTTGTACTAGCTCTTTTTTTCAGTGTTTTCTTTCTATTCGTTTCGGGAAAACTCGAACGAATTGCCAATCCGGTAACGCTGTTCTTCGGGAAAATCTCCTATCCGCTTTATCTCACGCACCAATACCTCAGCATCAACCTCATCATTCCATACTTTATGTGGAAACATGAAATGACGTTGTGGCAAGCTTCCCTGCTCATCGCTCTCCCTGCGAGCATTGCTATTGCGGCCGCAATTCATTACGTGGCTGAGGTGAAGGCGAGCAAATGGCTGAAGCAAAAACTGCAGCGCCAATAGACGCCCTGAGATTTTAAGCGTGGGACAGAAAATAATTCTACGAAATAAACTGAGCCATGGCTTGCTGCATGGAGCGTGCCTCCGCTGCTGCAGCCTCTGCAAAATCAGCCCCCGATGAAGCGTACAGGATGCTGCGCGACGCATTGATAAGCAACCCGATGTCGTCGTTCATGCCGTGCCGCATCACACCCTCCAAACTTCCGCCTTGGGCGCCCACTCCGGGAACCAATAGAAAATGATCAGGAACCAAGTTGCGTATTTCAGCAAGCAATTCAGCGCGTGTAGCGCCTACCACATACATGGTATTTTCCGGTGTACCCCACTGCGAGCATTTTTCCAATACGTGTGTGTAAACGGGCCTGCCTTCCGCTGAAAGCGTTTCAAAATCGAACGCCCCGGCATTCGAAGTCAGCGCCAGCACAATGGCCCATTTGCCCTCATGTTGAAGAAAAGGTTCCACAGAATCCTTACCCATGTATGGCGCCACCGTCACGCTATCGAAGCCGTAGGTCTCGAAAAACGTCTTGGCATAATAACCCGATGTATTGCCAATATCGCCGCGCTTGGCGTCGGCAATGGTAAAATGCTCCTTTCCGATGTATTCTACCGTTTGGGCGAGTATATCCCACCCCTTCGAACCCAGCACTTCGTAGAAAGCCAGATTGGGCTTGTAGGCCACGCAATAGTCGCGGGTGGCATCGATTAGAGCTTTATTGAAGCTTAAAACATCCATGACACTTGGTATTTTCGAAGGGTCGGTATCGAGTCCTACGCACAAGCACGACCTGCGCTGGCGAATATGGTTTACAAGAGTCTTTCTATCCATGGCGCAAATATGACCGCTACGCCCTATTTTTGCGTCCCGAATTTTTACACAAGTCATGAAGATTCTTGTCTGCATAAGCAAAGCCCCCGACACTACTTCCAAAATTGCTTTTACCGACGGTGGAAGCAAGTTCGATGAAAACGGTGTCCAATACATTGTTAACCCCTACGACGAATGGTACGCCTTGGTGCGCGCCCTTGAGTTGAAAGAGACCGGTGGCGGAAGCGTCACTATTCTTTCCGTCGGTGGTGTCGATTATGACCCCATCATTCGCAAGGCGCTGGCCATTGGTGCCGACGAAGCCGTGCGCATTGATGCCGCGGAAAGCGATTCATTGTATGTCGCTAAACAGATAGCTGCCTATGCCAACGGCAAAGGGTTCGACATTATCTTCTGCGGTAAGGAAACCATCAATTACAACGGTTCGATAGTGCCCGGCATGGTTGCCGAGCTGCTCGACTTGCCGTTTGTAAGCCTCGCCATGAAGCTCGACCTGAATGGCAATGTGGCCACCATCGAGCGCGAAGTCGCGGGCGGCGAAGAGGTGTTGGAAGTCAACACTCCCTTCGTAGTGAGCGCCGCAAAAGGCATGGCCGAGCAACGCATTCCGAACATGCGCGGTATCATGGCTGCCCGCACAAAGCCTCTCGAAGTTGTTCCTGCTACTGTTGCTGAAGCTGCCACCTCGGTGAAAAGTTACTCTCTGCCCCCGGCAAAGAGCGGTTGCAAGTACATCGATGCCGAAAACGCAGGAAGCCTCATTCAGCTGCTTCACGAAGAAGCCAAAGCCATCTAAGTTCAACACACAGAATTCAAGATTATGTCAGTTCTTATATACGCAGAAAACCACAACGGAAAATTCCCGAAAAGCGCTTTGGAAGCCGTAGGTTACGGCGCTGAAGTGGCCGCTATGCTCGGCACGGAAGCCATTGCAATTACCTGTGGAACCATTAACGGTGACGGTGGATTGGGAAATGCCGGTGCTTCAAAAGTATGGGTTGCGAATGCTCCATCCAGCGACTCCCAAATCATGAGTAAGCTCGTGCTTTCGGCCGTTGCTCAAACGGGAGCCAATGTGATTATCTTCTCACACGATATTGGCGGAAAGATGATTGCGCCTCGCGTTGCAGCTCGCCTCGACGCCGGTCTTGTACCCGGTGCCACGGCATTGCCAAGCGCCGACTTCATTGTTCGCAAAAACGTATTCAGTGGCAAAGCCATTGCAGAAGTAGCCATTCATACTGGCAATAAAGTCATTACCGTGCTACCCAATTCAGTGGGTGTAAAAAATACAGGAGCAACCGCTGCAGTTGAAGCTTTCGCCTTCGATGCCGGAGCTTCGCGCATCACTGTAAAAGAAGTAAAGAGCGAAAACAAGGACGGTGAAATTCCATTGCCGGAAGCAGAACTCGTTGTAAGTGCAGGTCGCGGTATGAAAGGCCCTGAGCATTGGGGTCCTATCGAAGAACTGGCAAAGATCCTAGGCGCTACCACCGCTTGCTCACGCCCGGTGTCCGACATTGGCTGGCGCCCTCACCATGAGCACGTGGGACAAACCGGCGTAACTATTCGACCAAACCTTTACATAGCTGTAGGTATAAGTGGAGCCATTCAACACCTGGCCGGTGTGAACGGAAGCAAAACCATTGTGGTCATCAACAAAGATCCGGAAGCTCCTTTCTTTAAGGCTGCCGATTATGGTATTGTAGGTGATGCCTTTGAGATATTGCCTAAAATCATTGAAGCCGCTAAGGCATTTAAAGGGGCTCACTAATGCAAAACATCAGTTGTAAAGCCCAGGGCTTGCAACTATATTCGCTATGAGAAAGCTTAACTAATTCCACCTGCAGAATTTCTGTTCTATGAACAAGAATAAAATAGAACTTCAAATAGCCAACATTCAGCCAAGCGGCAGTACCAGCGGTGCATACACCATGGTTCTTGCTGAAACAGATGGTATGCGCCGATTGCCAATCGTAATTGGGGGCGTTGAAGCGCAGGCAATTGCTATTGAACTCGAGAAAATGACTCCAAGCCGTCCGCTCACGCACGACTTGTTTCGCAGCCTTTCACATGCCTTCAACATCGAAGTGGAAGAAGTGCTCATCTACAATCTGGTTGAGGGTATTTTCTTTGCCAAGCTCATTACAAGTATGAACGGCAAAACAGCCGAAATCGATGCCCGCACGAGCGATGCGGTGGCTGTGGCTGTTCGATTCAACTGCCCAATCTACTCCTACGAGTTCATCTTAGAAACGGCCGGCGTTAGCGGCGAGGAAGACCCAAGCATGCAACTCGATGAGCCCGATGCAGATATCGAACAGGTAGAATCTACTACCGATGAAAGCACGAGCATAGAAGAGCTGAAGCGTCAACTCGACATTGCACTGTCCAACGAAGAATACGAGAAGGCTTCCCAGATTCGCGACGAGATTAATAAACGGGAAGGTGTGGAATAGTATCGCGAAATGTTCAGCGCGACGATAAAAGAAAATCACACCTTCTATCCACTTTGGATTTTACCAACCTTGTTCGGTGCAAGTTCATATTGGACATTGCAGTGCGAATTGTGGACGCACGGCAGTGCGTCCCTACTTCCTTCTTTCCGCCTCGAGTAAGATCACTCGCGGCTTCTCCCCGGCAATGTGCACATACACCTCTTTGATGTCTTTGCCATGGCGCGATAGCGGATTAAATCCAACCACCAGCGTGGCAAATTCTCCTGGGAGCACAATGTTTTTATCTAATGTTGGAGTAGTGCAGCCGCATTCGGTCGTTACACTGTCAATAACCATTGGAACGTTCCCGCTGTTGCACAATAGAAACTCATGCTCAACTCCGCCCGAGCGGGGTATGATGCCAAAGTCAATGCAAGGCTCGCTTAATTCCAGCACCGCTTTGCGCACGGTTGGCACGATGGTTACAACTTCTTCAATCTCGATTCGTCGCTCCATGCAGGCCGCTCTATTGTAAATCGAACTCCGCTCATCACCCAAATTATCGCTCACGTTCTGATTGGCTTTCAGCTCTCCAAACGGCAATAACACTACTTCTAGTCTAGCGCCGTTGGGTGCCTCATCATTCAAATAAGGAAGGAATATTCCGCTGCTATCCGCTTTCAGAAAATTCACTAAACTCGCTGTGCGTCGCTTTGTCAAATTCAAGTTGTAATCAGACTTTGCGCGCGGACTGGCGAAACCTCGCACATACAACCGAAAACTTCTTCCTGCGTTCAACTCATCCAACAAAGCATGCGAAAAACGCTTCAGGTCGTTCGCTCCTTTGTCTACCTTCAATTCAAAAAAGTCCTGTGTTATTTGCTCTTTATCCTCCTTCATTTCACCTTCGAGTCCTTTGCCGTTTTCACGGATGTATTCATCCTTAAGAGCGGTGTAGGATTGGTAGGCATCCATATAGGAAAGCGAAGTGGTTGTGTCAAGCGTTTTCGGGTTGGGTTCATCGTTGTGGAAATACAACACAACGGGCAATTCATTCATCAACCGATTCAGCACCGTCGCAGTGGTGTCGACTTTGCCTTCGCCAACTTCCATAACGGCACTCACTAGGTACAAATCATTGCAACAGGCCGACTCATATTCCAGGCTATCGGGTTTGTTGGAAGCAAAATAGACATTGCATCGGCCATCGGGCCTCGACACGGATACCGAAGGTGAAAGCTCATTAAAGGTTGAGTTGTAGGTTTTCCCCATGTTCACAGGCTTGTCAAACGACTCGCCCTTACTATTGGAAAAAAACAAATCGAATCCGCCATATCCGTTATGCCAATCGCTGGCAAAAAATAAGCGGCCATCGCGATAGAACGGTGTCAACTCGTCGCCCTCACTGTTCACGCGCTTACCGGCGTTTTTCGGTTTCTTCCATCCATTATCATTGATCGAATACCAGATATCCAAACCGCCTTCACCACCTGCACGATTGGAAACGAAAAACAAATGCTCTACACCGTCAATCATGGCAACATGGGGCATTGTATTAATGGTTCCCTCAGCATTTAGCACATCCATCACATAAGCTGTTACGATGTGGTCTTCAGCCCAACTACCTGTCATCAACTGTGTGAAGTAGCCGTTCACCTGACTGAAATACACACGGTCGCCCACTTGCGAAAAATTGGCCTGTGAGCCTTCTGCAGCAGGCAAACCGGGAATCTCACGGATGTTCTGAAACGTAGGTGCATTTGCTTCTGTGCGCACGCTGTCATACAACACATCCGCCATTCGAATGCGCCATTTGCTATCCACATAATCCGAATAGTAAAACGAAGTATGCATTTGCAGTGGAGCCAATTCACTGGTGGTTCCTACGATGTTTTCGGGCAATTTCGATTTCTTCCAATTCACCTCGTAGCAATCCGGACCGAGCATAACCATCAACAAACTATCAGGCTTTTCTTGCTTTTCCAGGTTGTTCAACGCCCACTGCGATGCCTTCACCTCGTGCGTAGCAATCTCCACCAAACTTTTCTCTGCCGTGGCTTTATACTTCTTGGTAAACTTTTTAAAGTTGCGTTGAGCATCCTCGTATCGGCCCATTGTCTTCTCAAGCGAAGCCATGTAGAAGAGTGCATTGGGATCCGACTTGCCCTCATCAATCATATAATTCTGCGTGTAGAGCTGATAAGCCATGGGATAGTACTTCACCTCGCGTGCGGCATCTGCTAATTTTCTTCGAAGAACAATCGAGCTGCTGTCGAGCGCGTACGCCTGTTTGTAATATCCAAATGCTTCGTCCCAGGCATTGCGGTCCGCAACGGCCTTATCCCCAAACTTTTCAAATTGCGCAGGCGATTGCGCATATACAGCGTTTTGATTTAACGCAAATACAAAAAGGGCTGTCACTGCCAAGAAACGGAATCTCATAATGGCCAAAGAGTGTTAGGTCGGTTAAAGGTTGTCGGTTAAAAACTGAGTCATGCGAGTATACAAATGCAGACGCGTATTGCCGCCCGATATACCGTGATTCTTGTTGGGGTAAATGAACATATCAAACTGCTTGTTGGCCGCAACCAATGCCGTTATCATGTCCATGCTGTTTTGGTAATGCACATTATCATCGGCACTGCCGTGAACCAACAAGAATTTACCCTTGAGTGATTTTACAAAATTGATGGGCGAATTGTTTTCATAACCACCGCTGTTCTCTTGAGGCGTGCGCATGAATCGCTCTGTGTAAACGCTGTCGTAATACTTCCAGTTGGTAACGGGAGCTACGGCAATTCCCGCCTTGTATTGATCAGCACCCTTAGTCATGCACAAAGAAGTCATGTAGCCACCAAAACTCCAACCCTGAATACCAATGCGCGCAGCATCGACATACGATTGCCCTCCGAGGTACTTGGCAAAATCGATAAAGTCTTCTGTTTCCAGCTTACCCAAATTCATGTAGGTGCTGTGCTTGAACTGACGACCTCTGTATTGCGTGCCACGAGGGTCGCAGCTCACAACAATATATCCCTGCTGACAAAGCAACTGATGCCACAAATAGCCTCTTCCTCCCCAAGCGTCGCTCACTGTATTACTACCAGGGCCGCCATAGATCGCGACGAGTACCGGATACTTTTTGGAAGGATCAAAGTTGGTTGGCTTCATCATCCAGCAATTCAAGTCGATACCCGCATTG
>CAMAYP010000117.1 GCA_945862415.1 Chryseobacterium gleum
ATTTTTGATTCTCGCATTGTCGGTACTATGGTTTCAGGCATTTGCTCAAACACCGTGCGCTAATGGAATGGCAGGCACCTATCCTTGCCGCAACATGGACCTCATGAAGTTCATGACCCTTCAGGAATGTGGTTGCGACCCCAACGGCAATACCAACGACGTGTGGGGATGGGTGAGTCCTGCAACCGGCAAAGAGTACGCAATACTTGGATGCGCAGAAGTAACGTCTTTTATTGATGTTTCGGACCCCGTTAACCCCTTGCTCATAGGCTTGCTTCCAACGCATTCCGTTGGCAGTCTTTGGCGCGATGTTGAATCGAGAGGTAATTGGTTGTATGTGGTAAGCGAAGCACAGGGCCACGGTTTGCAAGTTTTCGATTTAACGCAATTGGATGGGGTGAACAATCCTCCTGTTGTATTTGCTGAGTCAGCGCATTATGGTGAATTCTCGAACTGCCATACGGTGAATGTTGATCCTGTTTCCGGATACGTCTATGCCTACGGCACAAATACCTATAGCGGCGGTGAGCACATTGTGGATGTTTCCGATCCACTCAATCCAACAATCGCCGGTGGTTATGACGTGAGTGGATACACGCACGATGGGTTTGCTTGGACATACGATGGCCCGGATTCCGATCATACAGGGCGTGAAATCGTAATTGCCTGCAACGGTCGCTCCAACAGCGACAACGATAAACTTGTTATAGTAGATGTGACCGACAAAACGGACTGTCAGTTGATTGGAGAATATGATTACAACGGCGAAGCGACAATAGGGTATTTCCACCAGGGCTGGGTTACCAAAAACAAGAAGTTCTTTTTAATGAACGATGAGTTGGATGAGAATGCATTGGGTGGAAATCAAGAGCCCTATGGCACACGAACTCATATATTTAATATTACTGATTTGGATAATGTAACCTATCAAGGTTTTTACGAAGCTTCTAACTTGGCCATCGATCATAATTTGTATGTAGAAGATCAGTTTGTTTACGAAAGCAACTACCGGAGTGGAGTGCGCGTTCTTGACGCCATTCGCGTTGGAACTTCTGTGCTGAATGAGGTTGCGTTTTTTGATTTGTATCCAGAAAACGATAACGCTCAATTTTCAGGCACGTGGAGTAACTATCCTTATTTGCCGAGCGGCATTGTGTTGGCTACAAGTATGTACGACGGAATGTTCATCGTGAAGCCAACCTTCATTACCACCTCTCAGTATAGCTGGGATCTCTGCAGCACGGAAGATGTAGTGTTTGAAATTGACATCAACGCCAACCTTGCATTCCCATTAACAGTTGGTATCGATGGCTTGGGCGGTGCCTCGGCATCGGCCCCGGTCATCAACAGCCAGGGAGTTGCTACGGTAACCATTACAGGTATTTCAACACTCAGCCCCGGCAACTACACACCGAATCTGTTGCTCATCAGCAACTTTGGCGAGCAGTATGAAATTCCGCTGGAAGTGAATGTTTGCAATACCATCAACGTTTCGGAAAATGTCTCTTCCTTGCTGAGCGTATTCCCGAATCCGGTTCAACAAGAATTGCAAGTACAGCTCACACAAACAACCAACGAGCTTGAGCTTTTTGATGCTGCAGGGAAGAAGGTGTTGAGCATTCCAACGAACGGTCAACTTACTTTGAAGGTAGACGTTCGCTCGCTGGCTGAAGGCGTGTACTCGCTGAAGGCCGGAGAAGAGGTAACGCGAGTTGTAATCGCACGATAGGATCTCGAGAAAAGAATTGTCTATAAAATGGGAAGGACGCGCAACAGCGCGTCCTTTTTTTATGAATGCGCATCTTGACGTGTCTTTTTCTAAGTGGACGCGCAACAGGGCGTCCATACCGAATGCGAAGTGCGAGTTATAGGTAGCCGAGCGGAGTCGAGGCTTTATCCTTCTTTATCGTTCCCTCGGCTGAAGCCGTGGGCTGTGTATCACGTTGCATGCGAAAATCAATAAAAGCTAATGATTGATTTTATTCGTCACCAGCTGCTACACCACTCCCACCTAATCCCTAACTCCTAACCCCTAACCCCTAACCCCTAACACCTAACACCTAATCCCTAGTCCCCAGTCCCTAATTCTCCACCCAATCCGCCACGAACACATTCGTATCGCGCGTGCGCCCGTTGTGTCGATTGCTGCACCACGATACTTTTTTGCCATCGGGCGAGAACATGATGAATGAATCGAATTGTGTATCGAAGGTGATTTGTTCCAATTCTGTTCCATCCACATTGATCATGAAGATGTTGAACGGGAAACCGATTTTGCTTTTGTGATTACTGCAAAACAATACACGCTTTCCATCGGGGTGGAAGTAGGGCGCCCAATTGGCATTGCCCAAGTTGGTTATCTGGCGCACGTTGCTGCCGTCGGTGTTGGCAACGAAAATTTCCAGGTTGGTGGGTTCCACCAAATCGCGCTGCAACAGTTCACGGTATTTTTTGATGTCGTCGGGGGTCGACGGACGTGAGGCACGCCAAACGATTTGCGAACCGTCGGCCGAGAAGGCAGCACCGCCATCGTAACCCAGTGTGCTCGTTATTTGCTTGACGTTTTTTCCATCGATATCCATGATCCACAAGTCGAGGTCGCCCGAGCGCGTGCTCGTAAAAATAATCTTATCACCCTTGGGAGAAACGGTAGCTTCAGCATCGTAGCCCTTTTCATCGGTGAACTGCTTGATGATTTTCCCGGAGAGATCAGCCTGAAAAATGTCGTATTCCGGGTAGATAGGCCAAACATATTTTCCGCTCTCTTTAATTGGCACCGGCGGGCAGCTATCCATGGCTAGGTGTGTGCTGGCATAGATTACCGATTTGTTGTCGGGCATGAAGAAGGCACACGTCGTGCGGCCATTGCCGGTAGAAAGGAGTTTGCGTTTGTTGCTGTCGGCTTCGAGTTTGGTGTCGAGAATGAAAATTTGGTCGCATCCCATTGTCCAATTCTTGTTGTCGCTTTGAAACGACAATTTCTCGCCACTGAAATCCCAATAGGCTTCCGCGTTGTTGCCGCCAAAAGTGAGTTGACGCACGTTGGTCAGGTGCTTCTCGGCCGGATAGTGAATGGGCTCGTCGGTGGTTCCGTTTTGAGCTGATGAAAAAAAGGCGGATGCAATAGCAATAGCGGTGGCAATAACAGATTTCATAGTCCGCGAAAATAAAAACGCAGCCTGAAAGTTCAGAATAAGCATTGTCACGAGGCTGTCATACCTGCAAGTCATTACTTTTGGCAACGTAAAATCCTCCCAACCATGAAATCTGTTCTTACCTGCCTGTGCGCAGTTTCCCTTTCAATTTGTGCAGTTGCTCAGAGTGTTAAACTTCCGAAGAACGCACAAGGACGTTTGGAGTTGAATGTGGCTGCACTTGCCAACGATTTTATGGAGGGGCGCGGCACAGGTACCGCCGGCGAGCAGAAGGCAGCGGAGTATATCGCACGTGATTTTCAACGCTTCAAGCTTGAACCAAAAGGCGATTCGTCGTGGTATCAGCTATTCACCTTTGTGCCACACGGAGCAGCTCAGATTCACCACAAAGGCGATTCGGCCTCGTTGGGTATGGCATTGGTGAAAGAGATTTCAGGAAAAAACGTCATCGGGTATATCGACAACAAAGCCGCAACAACGGTGGTCATTGGCGCGCATTATGACCACCTGGGCATGGGCGACGAGAACTCCTTGTGGACAGGCCCTAAGGCCATTCACAACGGTGCCGACGACAATGCCAGCGGTGTTTCGGTTATGCTCGAGCTTGCCTATTGGCTTTCGAAGCATCCAAAGGAAACTCGTGGACACAACTACCTGTTCATCGGTTTCAGCGGAGAAGAGAAGGGACTTTTGGGAAGTAATCATTTCACGAAGAACCCTACTATACCCATAAAGGATGTGGCCTATATGATCAACATGGACATGGTAGGTCGTCTTAACAAGGAACGCACACTGGCCATCAACGGTGTGGGCACGAGTCCATCGTGGATGCCTGTTATCAATGGCATCAGCGTGGATAGTTTGGTAATTGTGACCAGCGAAAGCGGAATGGGCGCTTCGGATCATACCAGTTTTTACCTCACCGACATTCCTGCGATTCACTTCTTTACCGGTCAGCACGAGGATTACCACAAACCAACCGACGATTTTGAGGGGAAGATCAACGTGAAGGGGATGGCTTCGGTAACCAACTATATCCAGCACGTGATTGTGGCCATGGACGATGAAGCGAAGCCTGCGTTCACCAAAACAAAGGACGCATCACCATCGGCTTCCGACTTTAAAGTTACCTTGGGTGTGATGCCCGACTATCTCTATTCGGGAAAGGGATTGCGCATCGACGGATGCAAAGATGGTAAACCAGGTTCGAAAGCCGGTTTGATGAAAGGCGACACTATCATGAAGCTCGGTGACTTCGACATCGAAGACATCTACGGCTACATGGAAGCGCTGGGCAAGTTTGAGAAAGGACAAAGCACCACGATGATGGTGGAGCGCGAAGGAAAGTCGATAGAACTGAAGGTGACCTGGGAATAAGAAAAACCTCAGGAAACGAACCCTGCCATAGCCAGTCCCAAGAGAATCGCCGCGAATTTCATCCAATTGAAGCTGTGGCTTTCATCACTCTCGAAGAGGATGATGGTCGAAACGTGCAGTAATATACCGATTAGAACGCCGGTGACCATGGGAGTAAATGTGGCTAAATCTGCTACGCCGCTAATGCCGATAAAATAATGTGCGAATGCACCTAGAGGAGCCATAAGAGCGAAGAGAATCATCCATCCAATGATTTTCCCCATGCGCATACCCATGCCTACAAGCAAAGCAGTAAACACGAGTGCTTCCGTAACCTTGTGCAACGAAATACCCAGGAGCAATGACATGCGGTGGTCGTGCATTTCAAGGCCGTGACTGTGGTCGTGACCCGCGTGGTCGTGGGCATGCATTTCCACAACCCCTCCGAATGGCATACCTTCAATGAACGCATGGATCCACAAGGAAATCATGACACTCACCAAAAACCGCGTGCCTTGGTGCTGGTGGGTATGCGCATGACCGTGTTCTACGCCGTGCGAGAAAAAGTCGAGCACCACTTGCAGCAAGAATCCGGCAACCACATACCAGCCAACGTTAGGCAGATCAGAATGATAGAGTTCGGGAAATAGGTGGAGTAGCGTAAGACCTAGAAGGTATGCTGCGCTGAACGAGAGCATCACCTTTACACCGCGACTGGCTTGTTTTCGTGTGAGCATGAAAATACCCCAACCGAGCATCGAAGCAAGGAAAAGCACTGTTGCGTAAAAAATAGGAGTCTCACTCATGATTTGCGTGCAATAATAAGGCAGCGCTGCGATTGTTCGGGTCGATATTCCTCAAGGTGGTAGTTCCCGAAAACATGCAGTATTTCAAATCCAGCGGATGTAAGCATCGATGAAAAGTCATCAATCGTGATCAGTTGAACACGCTCACAAAAGTGAAAAGCTTCTCCTTTGTCGAGCACTTCAATGCGTTTCAAAACGGAGTTTCCTTCAATGCACTTAGCTGTTCGAAACAACACACCGTCAATGGCTTGCTCTCGGCGTTCCGTTTCATGGTTGAGTAAGGGTATTGCGTTCATGTAGTCGAGCACCAGTAAGCCATGCGGTTTTAAATGCGACGAAATGCAATCGAGCACGCGCATGTTTTCTGCGTTGCTGTCGAAATAACCGAAGCTTGTAAACAGGTTGAAAACAGCGTCGAACCGCTCGGGTAGCGCGAAATTGCGCATGTCGTGCACCTCGAATCGTTGCCCGCTTTGCGCTGTTGAGTTGGCATGAGCAATAGCCGAGGGCGACAGGTCAATGCCCACAACACCATACCCTAACTTTTGAAGCGTGCGCGAATGTCGGCCTTGTCCACAACATAAGTCCAACACCGAAGCGCCCGAAGGCAGCGAAAGAAACCGATGCAAATTGGTGAGTGCCTCAGCAGCCTCCGACTCGTCGCGATGGCGGTATAGCATAGGGTAGTAGGGCGAATCGAACCACGATGCAAACCACTCTGTTTCCGAACTTTTCATGTGCTGTAGAGGGCAGTAGCCCGCGGCGAAGATATGCACGGCCTTGTTGTCAAAAACTTAATCGGTTTATGCAGAATGTTAACGTGAATTGAGTGCATTTTTGCAGTGAAAACAATTTTTAGCATGGACGACATTTCATTGGTAGCCTCTACCAAAACACCTTCAGTAAAATTCAATACCAATGGTCATTTAGAACTTCGTGGTCGTTCCATTCCGGAGAATTCTCTTGATTTTTATAAGCCGCTCCTTGAATGGGTAGATCATTATTCTAAGCAGGCTATGCCGGAGACCGTGGTTCAGATTCAATTGGACTATTTCAATACGGCGAGTAGCAAATGTCTCTTGGATTTGTTTCGTCGCTTGGAGAATATCAATAGCAAAGTCGCTATTCATTGGTTCTATGAACAAGACGATGAAAATATGCTCGAAGCCGGTGAGGATTATGAGGCCATTGTGAATGTGCCTTTTAAGATGATTGAAGTAGAAGGTTAATCTTTCCGTTGTTTTTTTCCTATGCGTTCGGTGAAGTCCAAGAACTTCTTCAAACCGTCGTACGCGAGTAAAAGTGCCAATAGCGCTGTCATGGTCCAAATCACTACCACGTTAGCTGAAAGCGTTGATATGCGTTGTCCGAACAATACTTTGCTTGGTGCATAGTAGTGAGCGTTGAAGAAGCCTCCGTTTGGATCCAGGAATACCGGGTTTTGTTTTTGAATCAGTGCCCCGTCTGCTTCGACAATTTTCTTCAGGTCGTTTTTGTTGGTCACGAAATCCTCAAGGCTTTCATTGTAACACGCATCTTGTTGGCGCAGGTATGCAGTGCGCAATTCCGGAGAAGAAGTAAGCTCTGAAATAAGCATTTCTTTGCGGTCATTCACTTCGTTGTAGTTGTCGACGTAGTAACGGTCGAGAACGGTAAGCACAGTGTCAATCTCTTTTAGCGCCTGCACCGTTGCTATTTCGGGCTGAAGCATTTCCAACTCTTGTATCGAAAAATCAGGTATACGCTCGCATTCGCTAGTCAACTCATTGCGAAGCACCAATAGGTTAGAAGCCAGTTGTGCTTTACCCGATTCCTGTCCGATGAATTTTTGCGCGTCGGTGCTGCGGTTTTTTAATTCCTTCAACCAGTAATCTTTTTTCCACGCGTAGTATTTGCGATCGCGGTCGAAAGGGAAAAACTGCTGCTCAAAATCGTTGTTCTTGAATTGGTACACAGCCATTGCTTCATAAGCCCAACGTGCAACCATGGTATTGCCTATCCATGGCACACGGCCTTGGTTGGTGATGCCCGGGTAGAGCCGATCGAAGCGAACGATAACGCCACTCAGCAGGAGTTGTGGAATGATGAGAACTGGAATGATGATGTAGATAACCTTCGCACTGTTGAAGCTTGCTGAAATGTTGAGCCCCAAAACATTGGCAAAACAGCTGGTGCTGAACAGCACGAGCCAGAAGGGGAGAAGCATACCTTTTACTTCCAGAATAGTATTGCCCACCCAAACAAATGAAAGGCTTTGAATGAGTGAAATGAAGAAGAGAATTCCCATTTTACTCGCCAGATAGCTTCCCTTGTTGAGGCTTAGGTAGCGCTCCCGCTTCAATATCTTTTGGTCTTTAATAATTTCTTCGGCGCTCACAGTGAGTCCGAGGAAAATGGCTACTACTACCGAAATGAAGAGGTATTGCGGAAAGTTGAGGTTTTCACGGAAGGTGTATGGTTGCAGGCCGCCTGTGCCTGTCGGGTAGTACTTAATGAAAAGCGACAACACAGCAGCAAGCAGCGGCGCTTCCAAAAAGTTGATGAGCATATACTGCTTGTTGGCCACTTTG
>CAMAYP010000118.1 GCA_945862415.1 Chryseobacterium gleum
TTGTGCTTGGCAATCGTCAGGTGCAGCCAGCCGTTTTCATCGACCCACACGTCGTCATACAATCGCGAAAACATATTGGGGCCCGGTCCCATAGGTTCCAATCCCCACTTTACATCCCATGAGCGTCCGGCAAAGGTTACCACATCGCCCACACGCCCAAGAACATCTTCGGGCTTCGATTGCTTGCAGCCCAAGCCAAGCAATACAAGTACAATAAAAATATACGATTGGATCTTCATTATGGTAAGTAATTAATAGTGGCAACCTTGTCGCCAATCATGATGTCGAATTGTCCTTCCTCAGTTACGCTCTTCAGATCTTTATTGATGAAGGCAAGGTCTTCTTGTGTTAGAGTGAAGGTATACGTTGCAGAGGCTCCTGCTTTGATGAGCTGCTTGTCGAACTTACGCAGTTTGCGCACGGAGGGCGTGATAGACGCTACATGGTCGCGGGTGAACAACAGCACACTCTCACGGGCATCGTATTTCCCCTTGTTGGCCACTTCAATGCTCACAGTAATACTGCCGCTGCCTTTGATTTCATTCGATGAAACCTTCAACTCGCTATAGGTCAAGGTTGAGTAATTCAGTCCGAATCCGAATGGCCACTCGGGTGAATAGGCTGTGTTGCCAAACTTCGGATCGAGTGTTTCGCTGAACTTGTGGTCGTAGGTGAGGAGCGATTGCTCGTGTGCCGGATAGGTAAACGGAAGCTTGCCCGATGGGTTTACGTCGCCCACGAGTATACGCGCCAATGCATCGCTGCCCAGGTCGCCTGGTTGATAGGCCATGACCACGGCATTGCAAAGAGGCACTATGTCGTGAATGATGCGCGGACGGTTTTCAACCAACACCAACACGATGGGTTTGCCTGTTTTGCTCAGTCGCTTCACCAACTCACGCTGAGCATCGGGCATACGCAGGTCTACAATGTCGCCTGGCTTTTCGGTGGAAGGCAACTCGCTAAGGCATACAACGATCACATCGCTTGTGCGGGCTTTAGCAACAGCTTCCTCGACATTGGATAAACTGTCGAGGGTTGAACCTTCAGTAAACGTCACATTCGGGTTAACGACTTGCAGCGCTTCAAAAATCGTATGGCGCGAATTGTCTTCATACTGAGCGTCTGTGCCTTGCCAGGTGCGTGTCCACGCGCCATTGATGAGCGTGAGCGAATAGCCTGCAGGTCCGCATACGAGCACCTTTGAAGTTTTGCTGAAGGGAAGAACGCCGTCATTCTTCAATAACGTGATGCTTTCCTCAGCGGTTTCACGAGCGGCTTGCTGATGCTTGGCCGATCCGAAATCTGGGAAGTCTTTAAATGCCGGTGGCATTGCGTTTACAAACAGTCCGAGGTCGCGCTTCATCACCAATATTCGGCGCACCGATTCATTCAATCGGGCTTCTGTAATTTTTCCTTCCTTCACCAATTCAATCAAATGACGAGCGAACTCGAAATCATTGGGAACCATGCACATGTCGATTCCCGCATCAACTGCTGCTTTCACGGATTCTTTATTTTTGGCGGTCACCTTATGAATCTGGTGCAGCTTCATCACGTCTTCCCAATCGGTTACTGCCATGCCTTTGAAGCCCATTTCGTTGCGGAGCAGTTGTGTAAGAATAGCAGGATTGGCGTGCACGGGAATTCCGTTTATTTCACCGCTGTTGATCATTACGCTCATGGCTCCTTCGTTGATGGCGGCCTGGAAAGAAGGCATGTAAATCTGACGCAATTCAATGTCGCTGAGGATGGCCGGCGTGCGGTCTTTGCCCGTGCGTGCTCCGCTGTAGCCAAGGAAGTGCTTCATACAAGCAGCCACATGGTAGGCATCGGGTGTTTTGCTGTGGCCTTGGTATCCGTCGATGCATGCGCGGCCCATGGTAGCGCAAACGAGCGGGTCTTCACCATACGTCTCGAAGAAGCGCGACCAGTTCGGGTTGCGACCTACATCCAACACGGGGGAGAAGTTCCAAGGAATACCTGCAGCGCGGGTTTCATAGGCAGTGATTTGTGCACCGCGTTTTACCAACTCCGGATTGAACGTGGCGGCTTGTCCCAATTGTTGGGGGAATAGGGTAGACCCTATCATATAATTGGCTCCGTGAATGGCATCGATACCGTAAAGAATCGGAACTTTCAGTCGGCCTTGTGTGGTCGCTACGCGTTGTATTTCACCCACGAGCTCATGCCACTGCTTGAGCGGATAGGCATGTCCGCCGCAATTGAGTACAGAGCCCACATGCCACTTGGTGATGGCCTCTTGCAGTTTAGCAGGCTCGATGTGATGCGGTTCAACCAATTTGTAGATGCCGCCTTCGCACACTACGTCGAGGTTTATCTGTGTCATTTGCCCCACCTTTTCCTCGATGGTCATTTGCGCAAGGAGCGCTTCAATGTCAATTGGTGTGGGTATAGCAGGTGTGGCTTTCTTCGCAGGCTTTTGCGCACTGCAGCTAAGAATGAAAAGAAGTATAATAATCGAAAAGGAGTACTTCATGTTTTCAGATTGACTTGGTTAACGGTTGGGTAAGCTAAAGAGCATGCGACCCCACAGGGCAGGAGTGGTGTGAAAACCTTCCATGTCGATGGAGTTCCAGCGTTGTTGCGTTTGACGCACGCTGGTTTTGTCGGCTAAATCAACGCCGAGTTCCAATGCATAATCGCCACCTTCTTTCCAGGCTTCAACGCCGAGTTCACTCCAGGCGATTTGGCATTCAAATGAATAACTGTGGTCATTCAGGCGCGTTGTTTTTATTTCAGCGTTTACGGGTTGTGAGCGCGTCCAGTCCCACACTTGCGGAGCGTTGCTCATGCGCAATCCCAGGTGACGATCGTCGGCGTAGAAAATGGAACGCTTCGGGTTCAAACCGCTGCGCGTGCTGAAGGCAATCTCAACGGCATCACCGTTCCAGACGTCTTTGCCTTCGCGCGTATTGATAAGGGGTGTTTCATCAAACACAACGCCTCCAATGGTGAGGAATTCAGCATTGCCGGCCAAAAATAAATTGTGCTGTTCGATTTGAACGAGCGTGTAATCCATATCAGCAACATTGATTTGTCCATCGAAGACAATGGCGTAGGCAGTATGCAATGTTGCTTGCTGGCGTCCCCTCGACTTGTAGGGTTCAATGCGGATGTTATCCATCGATACGGTGCCCGATGATTCAAACTGCATGATAACCTGTTTGATAGAAGACACATCTACATCACGGGATTCGAAAGGGAAGTTCTCTAATGGAACACGAACCGTCGTCCATTGGTCAGTAATCACTTTGCCTTCAATCATGGATTGTGAGAAACCCGTCCAGGCTTGTTCACCGTTGAAGTCTTCAAAGCCGATTGCCCAAGGGAGGCCTTTCATGGGGCCGGTGAGCGAGCGCACATCAAATGCAATTGCTGCTGAGGTGGTGATCTGTGAAAAGTCTTTGCCAGACCATCCGGCCCAGCCAATGCCCATTCCCACCCAATCGCAGCCTCCGTTTGGTTTGTCCCATTTGATGCGCATGTTGTTGGAGCCACTGGACGCGCTTCCGCTTTCACCGGTAACGGCAATGCACGATGTGTTTTGGGTGTACCACACTTCGGTGCTGATGACTTCATTGTAAATGGAAGGTGCTCCCAGTCCCTTCAACTGACCATCTGAAGGCCAGTTTTCCTGATCGTACAACGCAAGGGGTTTCACATGCGAGCACGCTTGCAAAAGGAGCAGTGATAGGGTAGCTAGTGTTACGCGCTTCATCATGGTTGCAGAGGTCCTCCTTCGGTGAAGGTTATGTAGTCGAGATACGCTTTTGAATAACCCGAGGCCGGATTGGCCAGGAACAGAATAGACACTTGCAACAGTTTATCGGGTTCGTGAAGACCGTTGCCGATAGGAGCGCTTTCAGCTCCGTTAACCAATGTAACAATGTCTTCGTATTTGCGGCTGATCGTAGACCAACCTTCGGGGCCGCCGGAAACTTCAAATGCCCACAAATCCTCTACGCCATTGGAATAGCTTCCGTCACCGTTGTCGTCTTCGCGAAACTGAATCAAGGTTAACCCGTTGTCGTAAGCGTCGGGTTTGTAAAGCATCGTGTTGAAATACACCTCATTGGCATTGTTGCTGAGCGGGAAGTGCTCCACATCGTAAGCGCTTGCTGGCATGTCGATTAGACCTATGAGCCAATCCCAAGTTACTGCGCCACCCATGTCGTAATAGTTGTTGCCTTGAGCAGCTTGGCCGTCACTTCTCACTTGAAAACTCATGTTCGAGCCCGACTGTATGAAGGTTGTCCAACCGGGGTTGAGTCCGCCTTCAAAATCGCTGAGCACAAAGCCTTGGAGCGGTCGAATGGAAAGAATTTCCATGGTATCGCGCAGGGTGTCGAGTTGATTTTCAAAAGTGAGCGTCACTTCACATTGCTCTTGGCGGAACATAGGAAGTATGGTGGTCGAGCCATTCCAGTTGAAATCTACCTTTGAGGAGAATTCTTCGTGGACTTGGCGTGCTCCCGATTCCATGCCGTGTACCTCGAGTTTCCAATTGAGATTTTTGGAGAAGGATGCTTGAAAGAGCGCTGTTTCTCCAATGGCCAGATCCAACGAATCGTCGCTGATGGTGAGTGTTTCTTCAATGAAGAAAGGTCCGTAAATATCCTCGAGGTTTGGACCATCGAAGTTTTCTTCCGGTTTGCAGGCTTGCAACAGGAATACAAGAGCAAGCACTGAATAATATTTTGTATGTTTCATGTTCAGAAATTGATTTGGTATAACAACATCCATTGTTTGTTGGTGTACAACGCTTCTTCGAGTTGATTCGTGTTGTTCAGGAATTGATAGTACTGAACACTCAAAAACGATTTATCGCTAAAGGTATACTTCGCGCCAATAGACGCAAGTTGTTCGCTTCCTTTTAGGCTTAATTCTGTAAAATTGAAGATCTCCTGGTTTTCGTCGCGCACGCTTTTCATTTCAAATCCGTCATACGTGAGCATCTGGAAGGCTGCGAGCAAGTGCCATTGTTTCTTCCATTCGTAGTCGATGCCTGCGGTCATGGTTTGTGATGAAAGGTCGATGGCGGGCACCGATTCGCTTCCAAGTCGTGTGGTGCGGTCGTTTCGCAAACGCACTTGGACACTGGCTTCGCGGTCTTTCTCGCCCAAGTATTGCTTCGCGTTGAAGGAAGCGCTGACTTCATAGCGCTCAAAATTGCGCAAGGTGGTAGTTCCTTCTCCACGCACTTCTTGTCCGCGGTAGAAGAGTCCTTTTGCTGCAACCGGGCTGTTTTTCTTTTCGTATCCGGCGTTGAGAATCATGGCCTGTCGGTTGGGTGTCGCCTCGCCGTAGGGTGTTATGTTGTCGTACTGAGGAGAGTAGGCCATCAAGTTGGTCTGAAGCTGCATGGTATACAGCCCCGACTCGCGCATGAGGTCTATCATGCTCACGGGACGCAAAGCCTGCTCGTTGCCCACGCGCTGGAAGGCATTGAGTTGTCCGTTGAAGTTCACACGCTTGGTTTGTGCACCCAAGCTGCGAAAGTCTGACGAAACATACTTCAACTGTACACCTCCGAAAAAGCCCCAATCGCTGTTGTGAACTTTGTATTTCGCGTCTGCAAATTTTCCCTGCCAATCCGGAACACTGTCTTGGCTTTCTTCGGCATAATACCATTTCGATCTTCCTGCTTCAGCCTCGATGGTGTGAAGGAAGCCTGCCATTTTGCGGTTGTAACCGAAAGTGGCCGTCATCACAGGTTGGTGAAACTGAGTGGTGCTGCGTGAAGTACCCGCAATATCAAATACGTTCACGTAGTTGAAGCCAAAACGCATGTGAGCGCTCTGAATAAGGCTAAGGCTCACGCCGCTGAATATACGGTCGTTGGTTTGGCTGAAATCCGATGTTTTCACGCGCGTTGCAACCGTTTTAATACCGATTTCTTTGATCCATTTTCCAAACTCGAAAGCCACTTCAGCCGAAGCGCCTTGCTGACGCCAGCTGTTGTCGTTATTGTAGAAGTGGTCGTAGTTAACAGCATCTGTTTGCTGTTGCAGAAGGAATGGAACTCCTGTAATCATTTCCTGATTGCTGTTCCAAAGCGTGTAGGGGGTAAGCTTGTAGTTGATGTCGCCGAGTTGGTAGCGAACGATGCCACCTGCCACACCCTTTACATAGAGTTGTCGCACATCGAAGCTAACACCTGCACCCCAGAAACCGCCGTAATCGTTGCGCACACGCACCATACCCTGAATTTCCATTTGCGGGTTGGGGCGTATGTTGATGCCGAGGTCAACCAGTGTATTGCCGCTGTTCAGCTTGGCGGTTGTAACGGTGTCTTCTTCGAAATACGATTGATAGTGGTCTCCGTAAAACTGCGCACGAGCAGCACCTACAAACGTGATTTTGCGGGTCTCTTGCTGAGCGAGTGCCGTTGCGCCATACAACAGGCCGGAAGCAACGATGGCTATATATCTGAATTTCATCTTCATCTAAAAGAATGCTTTGAGTTCTACAATAAGTTCTCTTCCTCGGAATGCATCGAGCGGATAGCTGGTGTCCTCAAAGGCATACCAGCGGTGACGCAGGTAGAGTCGGGTGTTTTTTCCTAAGTCAATATCGCCACCCACACCGAATCCTTTGCCGTATTGGTTGAGCGGACGAAACGTTTCTTCGCTGATTTCTGTGAGGTAATTGCCCAGCGTGCGCTCAATACCTGCATAGGCATTGAACATGAAGCGTGGCGTGACACGGAAGTACCATTCAATTTCGCTGGCGTATTGACGAACGTATGCTTCCTCACCGATAACCGGTATGGCCGAAAAATCGCGCGAGCAGGTATTGGCCTGCAACAACGCAAAGAAATAGCTCTCGTGTCCGGCAATGTCGTGCTCATATTTCAGTTGCACTTCAGCCGAATTGAAGAATTTCTTATTGATGACAACACCCATGGAGTCGTCCGAGAGCTTTACCGTTTCATACACATCGCGGTACACATCGGAGTAACGATTATAGGGACCAACGTTGGCCGGGAAATTCCAGCGCCAGAAGCGCGAGCGGGTAAACTGATTCACAGGATGTCCGACAGTGATAACAGCAGCTGCCGGTTTCAATTCAGCCGAAGCACCAATGCCCGCACTGATTTTCAAGCGTTGAACTTTGGCCTGCACGTTTAGATTCAGACCCTGGCGGTTGTTGGTCATTTGGCCCACACGGGTTACCGAGCTACCGAATGGGAGTAGGAGAGAGGAGCTACCCACGCTGCCTGCAGGAATATCGTTGACGGTGTATTCGCGCACGGAAGTGTTCCAATACACTCCGTTGTTGTTGACCACCTTCGGGCTGATTCGGAAGTAATGCAGTTCAATCACAGGTCGATCGCCTTTGATCACATTACTCGCCTTCAATTGCATTACCTCGCCCCAGCCATCGTTGTGCTCCGGACTGAAGTATTCACCCATGCCTACTTCACCCTTCAGCAATACTCCAAACTGTTGGTATTGAAATTCGGATGTTATTACGCTCAATCCGAATTCTTCGCGGGCCAGGCTGTCGGTGTAGTTGCGGGTGCTGATGCTGTTGATGCTCACAAAAGCGTTGCCCTTGAAGTTCTTCCTGATACGTCCGCCATAGGCGTAGTTGGGTACTTGACTGAACCCGCCGTTCTGCTCCGTTTTACCGGCCATGAGTATGCACGATAGGTTGCCGGGCAGTTGCGTGCCGTTGATCACCACGCCTTGGAAGGCGCGATTTCCCCAACGCGCATCCTGGTCGATGGATCCTTGATCGTAGTATTGCTTGTATCGATTGGTAACCGACTTGCCCATGGGGTCCCACGGGTTGCGCTCGAAGAGCATGAAGCGGTTATACCCTTTCCAGGAAGCGAAGGTCAAGTCCGAAACAG
>CAMAYP010000119.1 GCA_945862415.1 Chryseobacterium gleum
GTAACGGTATTTTCTCGTTCCACATCGATGGCCCCGGTCCTGTGAACATCGGTTCTACGTACAACTTCGATTTTCACTTGGTGCTCAACGACGCACAAGGCAACGTGATTTACGACAACACCTGGACCACCAGTCCATTCATTGCGTGCTCTTACGACCCGAACGATTTGACTGCAACACCGGTAGGATATGAAGCACCGCATTTCGTGCTCGCAGGCGACCGCATTCAATATCGTGTGCGCTTCCAAAACACGGGTAACTTACCTGCAGAAGATGTGCGCATTGTAGGTGCTCTCGACCCAACGAAGTTTGACTTGAGCACCTTCGCTCCGCTTTACGGATCGGCTCCATTCGTAACGTGCTTGCTCAACAACGGAACCATCGACTTTACCTTCAACGACATCTACTTGCCCGATGCTACCAACAACGAGCCCGAATCGCACGGATTTGTGGTGTACGAAGTGCGTTTGCTTCCCGGAGTAGATCCCAATGAAGTGGTGTTGAATGAAGCTTCCATTTACTTCGACAGCAATCCCGCCATTGTAACCAACGAAACGTATCACACGATTTTCGACTGCACCTCATTTACGCCGATGACCGGCACTACTTCAGTGTGTGAAGGAGAAGCAATCAACCTCGCTGCCAATCAACCGTATGTGGAGGCCTTTACCTGGACCATAGACGGTGTTGCCGGCAGCGACAACAGCAGCAGTTACCAAAACATACTTGCCCCCGGTGCACATACGTTGACGCTCAACACAGCCAATCCATTGTGCAGCGAAGACCACACTGCAACGGTGGTTGTGCACGGCACTCCGGAGTTGACCATGCCTGCAGACACCGCATTTTGCCTTTACAGCATCATCGAATTGTCCGCAATTGGCAGCGGTAGCATTGTGTGGAGCAACAACATGAGCAATAATGGTTTCTTTGAAGTAAATGAATCCCAAACACTGAATGCAACGCTCACTTCGCCCGAGGGTTGTGTAGCTCAAGGCGACTGGAACATCGAAGCATTACCGCTTCCATCCATAGAATACACGGTAGATGGTCTGCAACTCACCGCGCTCGATGGTGATGCATGGCAATGGTATTTGAATGGAGCGCCTATCGGAGGCGCCACTTCCAACAGCTTCACTATGTCGGCCGGCGGTGCCTACAGCGTAGAAGTAACGAGCATCAGCGGGTGCAGCGCCATGAGCGGAGTAACCAATTACATCGTGGGTGTTGTAGAAGCCGATGCCCTAGGCATTCGCGTATATCCGAACCCGATGGAAAACGAACTGCGCATCGATTTGCCTGCACATGGCTTCTACCGTGTCGAGCTCCGCGACTTAACCGGTCGACTCATTGCCACACGCTCACAATGCCAGGGCACATGCACCCTTCAGCGTGAGGGAGCAGCAAGCGGCATATACGAGTTGCTCATTCAGGGCGAGGGAGTGTATGCGCATCAGCGGGTGTTACTGAGATAGTATTCTAGTGAAGTAGGATTGTGGGCAAGGCAAGGGCTGTTTCTGATTGTGATTGTGATTGTGATTCTGTTTATCAAATTCCGACAGAAACACAAACAGAAGATGAATGAGAAGGAGGGCCAATCCCCCCCTATTATCCTACAATCCTCTTCCCACGGCTGAAGCCGTGGGCTTGGCATACCGCCATTGGATGAAGGCTGCGGCTTTCCTCACTATTATCCTACAATCCTACTTCACTACAATCCTTTTTAAACGAATTCTCATAATTTCACCCCGAATTCTCAAAAAACAGAGCAGAGCCCTTCCAAGGCGTTTTCATTTGCCCAAACTGTAAAACGCCCTACACACAATGGTAAAATGTCTAATTATCGACGATGAGAAAAACGCCAGAGATAATCTGAGCGCACTCATCACGAAGTATTGCCCACAACTGGAAATTATTGGAATGGCCGTATCGGGCCTCGATGGCCTGCAACGCATTGAAGAGCTCCGTCCCGACGCTATCTTTCTCGATGTGCACATGTCGGATATGGATGGCTTCAGCGTGCTAGGCAAGCTCGACAAGTACAAACCCATGGTGGTGTTTGTTACTGCTTTTGATCGGTATGCCATGAAAGCCATTCGCTCGAGCGCCATCGACTACATCTTGAAGCCAATCAGCATCAAAGAGTTGCAAGACGCTGCCGCAAAACTCGAACATTTACTGGAGCTGAAAAAGCAAAACCCGGGTTTCGAAGAAGGCTACGCCGACGCGCTCAAACTCATGGTACAAACCTCGAAGCAGGAAGGCCCAATGCGCATTGCACTGCCGGCCTTTTCGGGCTACCGATTCGAAAGTGTGGGTGATGTAGTGCGTTTGGAAAGCGACAGCAATTACACCAACATCCATCTGAAGAATGGAGAAAAGGTGCTGGTGAGCAAGCCCATGAAGCACTTCGAAGATTTTTTGGATGACAACGAATTCGTGCGCATCCACAACTCGCACATTGTGAATGTGAACTACCTCAAGGGCTACCTGCGCGACGATGGAGGAATGGCCGAGTTGATGGACGGCACCAAACTGCAAATTGCCAAACGCAGACTTCCTCTGTTTTTGGACACGATTAAAAACAGATTCCTGAAGCCTTGATGAGACTGCTACGCTGCCTGCTTATTTGTGTTGTTGGATTGTTGCACCTACATGCCGGAGCACAGATACGCCAGCACGTTTCGTATCGTCACTTCGACACGCGCGACGGACTTCCATCCACACGCATCAACGGCATTCTGGAAGACAGTCGTGGTTACATCTGGGCAATTACCGACAAAGGCGCAGCGCGATACAACGGTTACGGCTTTGAGGTTTTCACTACCCGACACGGTTTACCCAACGACAACGTATTGCTTATTCACGAAGACTTACGCGGACGCATTTGGTTTTTGTGCGGAACTCAATACGCCTATTTCGAAAACGACAGCATCCGTTTGTACAATGGCAACGACGGCATCAAGAAAAAGCTGAAGGGCAAAGAGCGTCCGGCGTCGCTCTTTTTCGAGCAAGACACCATGTGGGTTACGACCATGTATGGCACACAGCTCTTCAAGAGCGTGGGCGACAGCGTGCAAGAGTTTATGCCGCAGGTGCAAGGAGAGGGCAAAGATGTGATGTACTATTTGCGCAAGGCCGGCAACAAACTGCTTGCGTTAAAAACCGGCGAGCCGCAAGGCCCCGATCAAGTTATCACGCGCGACAAAATCAACTTCCTGTTGCGTGTTTCGCAAAGCTGTAAACTTTCGTGCAGCGTAGAAATTGGCCCCGACCTTTGGGCTCTGGCCGGCCCTGAAGCCTATGTGGTGTTCGACACGCAAGGCAATGTAGAAGCGTATTTCAGCACCACACTCAAAGAATTTTCATCGCTCGACAAAGACCGCAACGGCAACCTCTGGCTGTGCAAGGGCGATGGCGCGTACCTCATAGAAGACTATAAGAGCGGCATGCGCAAAGCGCGCAATTACTTTCCCGGACAATACATTTCGGGCATTGTGCAAGACCGCGGAGGCAACTACTGGTTTGCTGACCGCAACAACGGCTTATTCTTCGTGCCCAGCCTCGACATGGTGGCAATCCAAACCGATGAGCCCACGAAGCAGAGCAAATTTGTTTCTCTAAAGAAATTTGGCGAAACTGTGTATGCAAGCGATGCCGCGGGCAACATCTATTCGTTTGGTGCAAACGACAGTTTGCGCAGCATCACCCCGGTCGACTTAAACGGACTTTCATTCGACTTCACCGTCACACCCGACGGAAAGCTCATACGCGGTAAGACACCCATGCTGAGCGATCTTTCAGGATCAGGCTCGCGCATACTCGATAGTCTAGCCATCGTGCGCAAGAGCACCGTGTTGGCCGATGGCCGCACCGCGTTTGCCCTTGCCGACGGGCTCGCCTTTTACGACGCACAAGCAGGCTGGCGACGAGCCGACACCGCGCTGTATAAGTTGCGCACACCAGCTCCTTTCGAAGACAGCAAACAGCAGCTGTGGCTTGGCACCAACGAAGGGCTTTATCTCTACACCAATGCAGGTGTGCAAGCCATTGAAGAAGTAAAGAATTACAAAGCTTCCATTTCCGACATCATCGAATGGAGTGAATACCTTTTGATAGCCACTCGAGGCAAAGGAATTGTTTTCTACAAACCCGGCGGCACGTTCGCTGTGAATGAAGATCAAGGACTGTTATCGAACACCGTTGAATGCTTAGCCATCGACGGTAACAACCGCATTTGGGCGGGCACAGCCAAGGGTATGCAGTGCATCAATGCATTGGGCAACGACCCCGGGCAGTGGAGTTATTTTCAGGTGAACTACCAAAAAGGATTGCCCTCGGCCGAGGTGTTCGACTTGCTGTATGAGGATGAAAAGTTTTACGCGGCAACAGGCAATGGATTGTGTGTGTTCAACCCAAGTGCAACATCGTTGCGCACCGAGGCCATGCCCGTATACATCGAACATTTGTCGGTGGGTGAAAAGAGTTTTGACATTGTACCCAACCTTTCACTTGGTTGGGACCAAAACAATGTGCGATTCACGTTTTTGAGTTTCAATTTCCGCACAGGGGCCAACACCACCTATCGCTACCGTTTGTTGGGGCTCACCGAAGATTGGGTGGAGACCAATTCGCGGACGGTCGATTTCTGGTCGTTGCCTGCAGCCGATTATGTGTTCGAAGTGTGTGCGCTCAACGAAGACGGCGTGTGGGGTGAACCCGCATCCTCGTCGTTCACCATAGAGCGACACTTCACCGCAACGTGGTGGTTTCGCTTGCTCATCGTGTTGGTGTTGTTAGGTGCATTTGCCAGCGGCTTCACGCTTTTCTACCGCGGCAAGCGCGAGCGCTTGATGCAGCGCGCGAAGATGTCGGAGTTGCGTCAACAAGCCTTGAACGCGAACATGAATCCGCATTTCATTTTCAACGCGCTCAATTCGATACAACACTTCATCAACAGCAATCAAACCGAGATGGCGAACGAGTTTTTGATCGACTTCTCGCGATTGATCCGCATGAATTTGGAGAACAATCTGGAGGCGTTGGTCTCGCTCGACGAAGAGATGGAGCGACTGGAGTTGTACTTGAAGTTGGAGAAGTTGCGTTTCGGTGAAAAGCTCACGTACAGTATTCATGGCATGGACGAACTGCAGCAGTTCGACATATCGATACCGCCCATGTTGTTGCAGCCGTATGTGGAGAACGCGGTGATACACGGCATACTGCCGAAAGAAAAAGGCGGTCACATCGACATCTCCTTGCGCGCCATAGGCAAGCACTTCGAAGTAGAGATACGCGACAACGGCATCGGATTAAAAGCCGCAGCCGGCAGGAAGCGCGAAGGACATGAAAGTTTAGCCTTGAAGATGAACCAGGAGCGCTTGAGCATTTTGAGTGCCCTGAGCGGCAGCACGTTCAGCATCGCCATCATAGACCGCAGCGAAGAAGTGGTGCCGGCAGAAGGCACGTTGGTGCGGTTGTTCTTGCCAATGGAAGCGGTGATCGAGGGATAAGGAACGAGATTCACGAAAATCTGCGTAGCGGAGCGCTGCTACGCGTCGCCTTACGACAGATGAACGCCCTACACTTTGCCATGCAGGCACCTTGAATTATAAGCCGAGATAGCGACGCACTGCGTCGCCCTACGCCAAATGAAAATGATACGCTTTACCTGGCAGGCGCTCTCAACAAACCCAAAAACACAAACAAATGGGTTTTTTGCATTAGTTTTACACAAAAACTCATTTGTTTATGCGTAGAGCGATAGAATCCCGGCTCGTTGCCTGGAAAAACAACCCGGGGAGATTGCCGCTAATCATACGCGGAGCCAGACAAGTGGGTAAAACATATTCCATGAAATGGCTGGGTGAAAACCACTTCAAGCGGATTGCCTATTTCAACTTTGATGAGCAGCCCGACTTAGCAGGCTTTTTCAATATCACAAAGGATGTTGAGCGATTAATCGGTCAACTCGTATTTGCGGGAGGAGTTGCCATCGACACCGATACGCTAATCATCTTCGATGAAATTCAGGAGTGTCCCGAGGCATTGAATGCGTTGAAATACTTCGCAGAGAAAAAACCTGAGCTCGCTATAGTCTCAGCGGGATCACTCCTTGGGTTACTCTTGCATTCAGGGCAATCTTTTCCTGTCGGTAAAGTAGAATTTCTGACTATGAATCCCATGACCTTTCGGGAGGTGCTGCCGCAGTGGGACAGTTCGGCAGCAGAATTTCTGAATCAACACAGGATGACGGAGGAGATCCCTGATTTCTTCTTCAACAACTTGAGTGATTTATACAAGCGCTACTTAGTGACAGGAGGGCTACCTGCGGCGGTTAAAAGTATTGCGGCGGGTGAGCCACCCGCGGCATGCGATCGGGTGTTGGACAATTTGGTGCTCGCCTACAAAGGCGATTTCGCAAAGCACCCGGTGATGAAAGATGTAGCTAAAATCGGTTGGGTCTTCGATTCGCTGCCGGCGCAATTGGCCCGAGAGAATAAGAAGTTTGTTTACGGACGCGTGCGCTCGGGTGCACGGGCCAAGGACTACGAAGACGCCATCGAATGGCTGATAGCCGCGGGGCTTGTATATCGGGTAAAACTCATCAGCAAGCCGGGTATTCCGCTAACGGCCTATGAAGACATGGAAGCCTTTAAGTTGTATGCGTTTGATGTCGGCATCATGCGCAGAATGGCCAAGCTTTCGGCAGGTATTTATGCCGATGGTAGTCGATTATTTACCGAGTTTAAAGGGGCCATGATTGAAAACGCCGTGTTACAGAGTTTGGTGGCTGGTTTGGGTGAAGCGCCTCATTACTGGACATCGGGCAATACGGCTGAGGTGGATTTCATTATCACACACGACAATCAACCCATACCGGTAGAGGTTAAGAGCGATGAGAACATTCGCAGTAGAAGTTTGACGCTCTACCATCAGAAGTATGAGCCGATTGTGCGCATTCGCTATTCGCAGAAAAACCTGCAGTTCAGGGATGGCTTATTGAACATCCCGCATTTCATGGTGGATTACACGCAGGATTTGCTGCGTGCGGCGATTTCGGCACATTGAGCAATCGTGCATAAAACGAGGACAGGAGATTGTAAAACACTGTCAATTTTTGCGGGACAAGTCATTTTCGATGACCCCATCACCGCCCCCCAATTAACTATTCCGGCCTTGCGACCACTCGCCAATCGCCACTATTTTTACGCTTACTAACCAAACACACCCGTTTGCGCGAACGAATTACGCATCGCGTGCATCCGACTGTTTCCGCCCCCCACTTTGTTGCATTGCATAATCACACACGGGCACAAGTCAATAAAATCAAGCCTTCCGTGAAATGTTAATTTCCACAATCCACTCTTAATTGCTTTGCAGACGGGCTGTTTTGCGGCATCATGTACGTGCTACTTTTCCGCTATTGAACGTGTCACGCTTGCTTAAACTGCTCACACATAGTTTGCTGATTGTTTGTTGCCTTCTTATCGGTATTCGTACGCATGCGCAATTGCCAACGTATGCTCCAACCAACAACTTGGTGGCGTGGTATAATTTCGATGGCAGCGGTGCCGATGCATCGGGCAATGGCAACAGCGGTGCGGCATTCAACACAACATCCACTATCGATCGCACAGGTCAAACGGATGGCGCGTTTTTCTTCAACGGCACATCGAGCGAAGTAGTGGTACCGTATAACGCTTCCTTCAACGCCTATCCGTTCAGCATTTCACTTTGGTGTTTGCCGGCGGACGACAACAACGGCAGCATGCTCATTCAGCAATACAGCAACAGTTCATGGAACGGCTGGGTGATGAGTCTGAGCAGCACAGCAACTTCACCACAAACCATTTCACCCGGCT
>CAMAYP010000120.1 GCA_945862415.1 Chryseobacterium gleum
ACTCATGCGTGAATTGCCATCGCTACTGATGTTCTTGCGAGCGAAGGGGCATGAGGTCGAAACCATCGTGGTGGACGATGGGACAGCCGATGTAGCTGAACTTAAACGCTTCTGCGAGATGAATGGTCACACCTTGCTTCGTCATGACAACAACAAAGGCAAGGGAGCAGCGGTGCGCACAGGCATGTTGAATGCCACTCAACCCATTCGAATTTTTACCGACGCTGATATTCCGTTTCAATACGAAACGATGGATGTGATGCTAAGCGCTTTTCAAGACGCTTCGGTAGACGCTGTGGCGGGAGATCGCAGGCAGTCTGATTATTTCCGCAATACCCCCGCGCTGCGCCAACTGGGAAGCCGCGTGTTTTCGATGGCGGTGGATGTGCTTATGGGAAAACGCATGGGCGATACACAATGCGGAATAAAAGGCTTTCGTGACACGAGTGTCAAATGCGTTTTTGAAGAATCGCGTCTCGATGGATTCGCGGCCGATATTGAATGGCTGCATCGCGCACAAAAGAGCGGACTCAACATACAGCTGGTGCCTGCCGAATTTCGCAATGCCGGTAAAAGCTCTGTGGTCTTCTGGAAGCACGCTGTTTTGATGCTGCGCGATGTGCTTAAAATCCGATTCTCTTAATCTTTCAAAAACGAATTTCATTGGAAGGTTTGACCGAGGGCCTGGCTTATTTTTGTCGCTATGCCTGTAAACATCGATCGCCGAAAACTTCAATCGCTGGGAAGACTCGAACTTCTCGCAAAGCAAGCCGTGGAAGGTTTCATTACGGGCATGCACAAAAGTCCGTTCCATGGTTTTTCGGTAGAGTTTGCCGAACATCGTCAATACAATACAGGCGAAAGCACGCGTCACCTCGATTGGAAGTTGCTCGCACGCACCGAGAAGTACTTTGTGAAGCGATACGAGGAAGAAACCAATTTGCGTTGTCATATTTTGATTGACGCTTCTTCATCGATGTACTTCCCGCAGGGCGTTGATCCGAATGGCACCGATTTCAATAAGATAAAGTTTTCGGTTTATGCAACAGCAGCACTTATTGAGTTGCTCAAGCGCCAGCGTGATGCGGTGGGACTTACTGTGTTTGCCGATGGCATTCGCGTGAATACGCGCGCCAGTGCCAGTGAGTCGCACCATAATTATTTGTACAGCGAGCTCGAAAAGTTGCTGGATACTGTCGACGTTTCAGAGAAACAAACCACGCTGGTAACCGATACGCTTCATGAAATTGCAGAAAGCATTCATCAGCGCTCCATGGTTGTCATATTCAGCGATATGCTCGATAACTCTGCGAAGTCCGACGAACTGTTTACAGCTCTTCAGCACTTGCGCCACCGCAAGCACGATGTAATTTTATTTCACGTCGTGGATCATAAGAAGGAAGTTGATTTCGATTTTGAGAATCGTCCATACACCTTTACGGATATGGAAAGCGGTGAGCAGATAAAAGTGAATCCGGCCGACATTCGCGAAACGTACGTGAAGCGCATGGCCGATTTCACCCGTGACTTGAAATTGAAGTGCGGGCAGTATCAGGTCGATTTTGTGGAGGCTGATATTCATTCGGGTTTCAATCCGGTGCTCATGGAATATCTGTTGCGTCGTCAAAAGATTTACTAATTCCCACATCCTCGATGGATGTTGAGTTGAAATTATTCAGTCATGCGGACAGTGTTTTTTTGTATTTCCTTATTCTTTTTAGCCACCGTTTCCGTGTGTTCTCAGACCGAGGTAAGCATTCAATTTGTGCCTTGTTGGAAAGACGGTCGGGTCATTTCTGCTAATCAGATCATTGCTGATTCATCAATCGATTCTCTTCAATTGAACACGCTACGATTCTATTTACATAAAGTAGAATTGTCGTTTGAAGGAAAGCAAGTTTGGACACCGAGCAATGAACATTTTTTGGTCGATGTGATGGATGATAAACGTTCATCACTTCAGTTGACCTTGCCCGAGCACCTCATGTATGATGAGCTTTCGTTTGTAGTCGGTGTCGATAGTTCACTGCAGGTGAATGGCGCGCATTCCGGCGTGCTCGATGCCATGGAAGGAATGTATTGGACGTGGCAAAGCGGATACATTCATTGGAAGTTGGAAGCCCATGAGAATATTGGAGGTAACAGGGAAACAATCACGTGGCATGTAGGCGGATATCGGCAGCCTTTCAACACCTTGCGAATGGTTTCGCTCCCGCTTGTTTCAGGCGGAATACAAATGAAAATCGGCATCGACGTATACAGCCTTTTAGCCGCCAATCAAACGGGTATCGATTACACCATCATGTCGCCATCGAAACAGGCCATGCACTTGGCCGATCAATTTCAAAACGCTTTCCGATGGCTAGCAGATTAGGCATTATGACTGCCTTGTTGGGCATGTTTGTATTGGTGTCGATGTTACCGGAGCCACCTGTGCGTTGGCCTGAAAAGAAATATGTGCTCAGCGCGGTGCAGCAAGACTCGTTGTGTATTGAGTTGGGCAGAGCACTTTTTTATGATCCGATTCTCTCGCGCGACAGCACCATTTCATGCGCGAGTTGTCACAGTTCGTATGTCGCTTTTACGCATGTCGATCATAAAGTGAGTCATGGTATCGATGATCGCATTGGACGTCGCAATGCGCCTGCGCTGATGAATTTGGCGTGGAGCAGAACGTTTATGTGGGATGGAGCCATTAACCACCTCGACATGCAACCGTTGGCACCCATTACCCATGCGTTGGAAATGGATGAACAGCTGCCGCATGTGCTTTCGAAACTTCAAGCATCGAGAATGTACCAACGATTGTTTAGCGAAGTGTTTGGTGATAGTGTCGTAACCACTGAACGCATGCTCAAATCACTTTCGGCATTTTTAATAACGCTGGAAAGCAATCGGAGTAAATACGACGCGGTGCAAAGGGGCGAGGCCTTGTTTAGCGAACAGGAGCAGCGCGGCTACCAATTGTTCAGGCAGCAATGCAATGCTTGCCACACGGAGCCTCTTTTTACGAATGGTGAGTTTCGCAGCAACGGCATCGCACTCAGCGGCGATGATTTTGGTCGAGGCGAAATAACAGGAATAGCATCCGATAGTGGGTTGTTTAAGGTGCCCACGTTGCGCAATATTTATTATTCTAGGCCTTATATGCACGACGGTCGGATGGCGCGATTGAGCGATGTGATGCTTCATTATGGCTTGGCATCTTTCGAAACAGTTGCATCAAGAGAAATGAAGATGATGAAGCCCATAAATGAAGAGCAACGTATTGATCTGACCGCGTTTTTGCTCACACTTTCCGATAGTGCATTTGTTTTTGAAAAAAAGCACCAATACCCTTTTAAACTTTACGAAGAGTTCGGCGTCCAACCGTGAATACTTTTAATCCATGAACCGAATACCGATTCTTCTTTTTGCATTAACGACAGTTTGTGTTGCAAATGCTCAAACCAATCCTGCAATTTTAAACTGGATTCAAAATCCGCAAGGCACAACCGGTGCGCATTATATGGCAGGCAACGGCACGCTCATTCAGGACAATGTGCCAGTGAATGTGCAATCCGTGCAATATTCAGCAGATTGGGTGTATGTGAGTACCAACGGTATTCCGGCATATCCGACCGGGCCTTTCTTGGATGGCAATCCATCGCAGGCATCCGATCAAAATGCGATCTATAAAATTTCATTGGATCCTCAGCCCAACAACGGCACCCCTACCAATACGAATGGCGGCAACATCGGTATCTTCATCAACGGTGTTTCGCTTTTCGACTACCGCGATGGTGTGAGCTGGAACAACCAAACGCAAGCGGAAGGTGGCGGCCCCATCATGGGCCCTCCGGGACAGGGTGTATGGAATCGCGATGCGATTGTGGCCGAGCGCGAGGGATTTGACTGTGCAAAGGGTCACCCTGCCATGGGCAATTATCACCATCACCAGAATCCGAGTGCGTTCGATATGGACATCGTACCTGTTTCAGATGTGTGCGATGTCTATGCGTCAGATGGGCTTTATGTAATCGATGCCAGCACCCATTCACCGTTGATTGGATATTCGTATGATGGTTACCCGATCTATGGAGCCTATGGTTTTTTGAACGCCGATGGCTCGGGAGGAATAACCCGCATAAAGTCGGGCTATCAGTTGCGCACTATCACAGTGAGAAATACGTACGCCGATGGAACCACAGTAACTGCAGGTCCGCCCATAAATGCAACTTATCCTTTGGGACGTTACCGCGAAGACTATGAGTACATCGATCACCCTGAGCCTGATTACTTAGATGAGCACAACGGACGTTTCTGCGTTACACCCGAATACCCAGATGGTATTTATGCCTACTTCTGCACAGTCGATGAGAATTGGAATTCAGCGTATCCATATGTAGTTGGTCCAACGTTTTATGGGGTGAAGACAGGAGTGAAAGTGCAAAACATTACAGAAGCGGTTACAACCTATACTACAGCACCTAATGCTGTTGCAGAGCAATTGGACGCAGAGCAACTGACAGTTTTCCCAAATCCGGCCACAGATTTTGTTGCGGTTCAAATGAAGGGGCTCAACACCGCAGAATGGAAGGTTGAGCTATTCGATTTGAGCGGCAAGCTCATTCAAACGACTCGCTTGTATCCGGGAAGCACAATAGCTTATTTCGATACGCACACTTTGTATAGCGGTGAATATCTTATCGTGTTTACGAATGGGAATGTGCAGCTGGCTAAGCGAGTGAGTGTGGCGAGGTAAGAACGAATAGTATGCTACTTACAGCCATTAGGATGTTGGTGTCTGAATCAACCGAGATAGAATCATTACGCTGCATTCAGTAGCCTCCTGCAAGAAAAAATCTAAAAGCTCTGATTACTCAGAGCTTTTTTTTTGCTGTCGGTTCTCGGCCGAGCCGAGATGACAGGCATGTATTCGAGAACCTAGTATAAAAAAAAAGCCCTGAGTACTCAGAGCTTTAATTTTGTTTGGCGGTCGGGACGGGACTCGAACCCGCGACCCCGTGCGTGACAGGCACGTATTCTAACCAACTGAACTACCCGACCGTTTCACAACAGTAACGTTGTCCTTTCCTACGTCTTCCGATTTCAGAGGCGCAAAAATACACGCATATTTCCAAATTGCAAGCAACTCGCACTTTTTTTTAAACTGAGATGTGCTTTTCTCTTAGAGTGTCCCGATTTTTTCTAGACGCGAGAGGTACACTATCGATTAGTTTCGCCCTCATTACTTCGAAAAAAAACAACAACGGCATGCTTTCTCCCAATCCCTTCGATGCTATACTAATCTCTCAATTGGTTGAAGGGGTTGCCATGCCAGTCGACCTTGTCATTCGAAATTCCGACAGCCAAGTCGTACTCCGCGATCGAGTCTTTACAGTAAAAAGAATCATCCAAACCTCGGAACTCAATCCCGGCCTATTCCACATTACCATGACCAATGAATTTGGCCTCGTCCATGAAGGCTATTACTCTAAAATCTAACAATAACCGAGTCCCCATTTGTCACCCAAATCAAACCACCTATTAAGTCTGATTCACCGGTTGTGAGTTGATACGCATGCATGTTATTCAAGCGATGGATGTTTGTGTCATCAATCCTTAATAACCATGTGTCCAGCGAAACAATTTTTTCTTGCCTTTTCCTTCCTGCCTTGCTCTTTGCTCGCGCAGAATGATGTCCTTGCCGGTGGTGGCAATGCTTCGTCAACCTCAGGAAGTATATCTTATTCTGTGGGTCAAGTAGTGTATGACTATGAGAGCAATGCTGCGGGATCTATTCAACAAGGCGTTCAACAGCCTTATGGACTCATGCCCACAGCAATTCACGAGCCGTGGAAAGAGTTGGTTGTGGGACTTTACCCCAATCCAACACGAGGTCAACTGCTCATCGAAATGCCTAACTTCATTCTCGGCATAACGGCTTCCGTTTTCGATATGAATGGTTCTCTGGTGGAGCAGCTCCCGTTGCAGTCTTCCAAAACCATTCTTTCAGCTGAGGCATGGCCCGCCGCGCAATACATCATTCAATTGAGTGATGCGTCTGGCAATACTTCCGAATACAAGCTTATAAAACAATAATCAACCCTAACAATCCCAATCATCATGTTGATCCGTAAATCAATTCTTTCATTCTCTGCGAGCCTCGCCTTTGCGTTGTGCTCGCTGACAGCCCAGGCTCAGGTGCCTCAGAAAATGAGCTACCAGGCAGTGGTACGCAACGCATCTCAAACGCTGCTCACCAACCAAGAGGTTGGCATGCGCCTGAGCATTCTGCAAGGCAGTGCCACCGGAGCTGAGGTGTACAGCGAGACACACCTCGCACTAACAAACGCCAACGGACTAGTTACCGTAGAGTTGGGCAACGGAACTGCCGAGTTGGGTTCTTTTGGTTCAATAAACTGGTCCCAAGGACCGTATTTCATTCAGTCGGAAGTGGACCCTTCGGGCGGAAGTAACTATACCATCATCACTACATCCCAATTGCTGAGTGTTCCTTATGCATTGTATGCTGAAACTTCCGGAAGCTCAATACCCGGTCCTCAAGGTCCAGCAGGGGCGCAGGGCGCTGCGGGAGTTGATGGTGCTCAAGGACCTACGGGGCCTCAAGGTCCGGCGGGTCCTCAAGGCGAAACAGGCCCGGCAGGTGCTGATGGAACTTCAGTAGAGTTTCAAGGCAGTGTTGCTACATCTTCAGAACTGCCTGTATCGGGGGTTACTGTGGGTGCGGGTTATATAGCACAGGACTCAGGGCACTTATGGGTTTGGGATGGCTCAGATTGGGTTGACGCAGGTAATATTCAGGGCCCGGCAGGTCCCGCAGGTCCTCAAGGTGAACAGGGCCCTACCGGCGCTGATGGTGCACAAGGCCCTGCCGGTGCTGATGGCGCACAAGGCCCTGTCGGTGCTGATGGTGCACAAGGCCCTGCCGGTGCTAATGGTGCACAAGGTCCTGCCGGTCCGCAAGGTACTGCAGGTGCACAGGGACTCCAAGGTATTCAAGGTCCTGCCGGTCCGCAAGGTCCTGCCGGAACTGATGGTGCAGAAGGGCCGCAGGGTCCGCAGGGCGCCGCTGGCGCTCAAGGCGCAACAGGTGAAGCCGGACCTCAGGGACCCGTTGGTCCGCAAGGTGCGGCAGGTCCACAAGGACCTCAAGGACCTCAAGGCCCTCAAGGCCCTGCAGGTGCAGATGGCACTTCAATTAGCATTCAAGGAAGTGCAGCAACGGAGAATGATTTGCCAACAACAGGTAATTCTAATGGTGATGGATACATTGTTCAAAGCACCGGATTTTTGTGGATTTGGGATGGTAGCGACTGGATAGAGGCCGGGAACATTCAGGGGCCTGCAGGTCCTATCGGTCCAGTTGGCGCACAAGGTCCGGCAGGCCCTCAAGGTGCGGCGGGTGTTGCAGGAGCTCAAGGCCCAGCCGGGGCTCAAGGTCCCGTCGGGCCAGCGGGTCCTCAGGGTGCAGATGGTGAACAAGGTTCTGTCGGTCCGCAAGGTTCTGCTGGTGCTGCAGGTCCTGCTGGTGCTAATGGAACCAACGGTACGAATGGACAGAACTCATTGGTTAAAACTACGACAGAGCCCGCTGCCAATAACTGCCCCAATGGTGGCGTGAAACTGGAATACGGCTTGGATGCGAATGGAAACGGAACACTCGACGCCGGCGAGATCAATGCTTCACTTACGAAGTATGTATGCAATGGAGCAGCGGGTGCAAACGGTGCTGCTGGTCCGCAAGGCGTCGCAGGACCACAGGGAACAACAGGTATAGTATCGATTGGCGCTTTTAGCGGCTCTA
>CAMAYP010000121.1 GCA_945862415.1 Chryseobacterium gleum
AGAGCAAATGGTGCGCTATCAATGGCTCGATGAGAGTGACAAGGATAGTAACTTCTTCGAGCTTCGTATCAAAATTGATGAGATGACCGGGGAACTCGCATTGATAGTGAGCGATTTCGCAGACGAAGGCGAAGAGGATGATCAAAAAATGCTCTGGGATGAGGCGGTTCATGAATTAAAACGTCATATCGGGGGATAAACCGAAAAAATTCAAAGCCATGAGATTTCTAGTTTTTACTTTAACCATCTTTTTTTCTATAGGCGCCCTTGCGCAACAAGCAATTGTTACATCAGGAGGAGACGCAGTGGGTTCAGGTGGCAGTGTTTCATTCTCCATCGGACAGGTAAGCTATTCAGACGATAGCGAAGGAACAATTCATGAAGGCGTTCAACAGCCCTATGAGATTTATTCAGTTTCTATTCAGGAGTCTCTCTTGGATTTAAGACTTAACCTGTACCCTAACCCGGCACTGCACGAATTGATCATAGAAGTACCGAATTTCATAGCAGGTCTGACTGCCACAATTCATAACTCAAAGGGACAACTCGTAGAACGTGTGCGATTGACATCATCACGCACAACCATTTCAGTCGTGGATTGGGCCGCTTCTACCTACCTCATCCACGTTGGCGATGAATCAGGCAACAGCGCCAATTACAAATTGCTAAAGCATTAGCGAATACTATCAGAAGAAAAACAGGCACACTTTACCATTTTGTATAATAGGCTGTAGTGAGTTGTTTATAGGATTCTGATGGTTCACCCGGGCTTTTTTGGATTAGAATTGACTCCATATCCGGCTCTTCCTGTGCACCGAAAGAAAACTCTATCATCACTCTGGCCGCATCTTTTCGAACGGAGGTAAAAACGTGACAAATTCTGGCCGCCTTTAGTCCAACTGCAGCCGCGTCCAGAATCCAACGTTCAAGTTCACTTTTCGGAAAAATCAATGCTATCCTACCCTCCGGTCTCAACAAACCTTTTGCATGCCTCATAAATGCATCAGAAGGCAACAAATCATCATGCCTTGCAGCATTTCGAATAGGATCTACAGCACGCAGCGAGTCTGTAAAATAGGGCGGATTAGAGATGATCAGATCAAATTTCTCGCTGGTGGAAATCTTGAGAAAATCACCGTGGTGTATTTTAAGCCGACTGCTCCAATTCGAACGATCAAAGTTTTCTGCGGCATCCTCTGCACTGCCTTCATCAATCTCAATTGCTTCAACCAATGCCAACGGACAACGCTGCGCACAAATAAGAGCTATTACACCCGTTCCCGTTCCAACGTCCAAGATGTGCGAATCATTTACCAACCTTACCCAGGCCGCAAGCAGCACCGCATCGGTACCCACGCGCATGGCACTGCGCGCTTGCACAATGTCAAATTGCTTAAAGTGAAAAGGTTTCGCCGGCGAAGGCATAGTTGTAATTAAGGTCACACGAACATAATCAAACTTTAGAGAAACGCGTTAATGAATGAGCTAGGAATTAGACTTTCGCTCATTCCAGGTTGAATATCCACCCGACTGTACATTTCTATTCTCCGGCACTTCGCGCAACGGCTCCACGGGACGCAGCCCACTTCGGCAGTCATCCGGTAACTGCTGATAGATCTTTGTTCCTTCGGTTTTCCAGGCAATCATTTCATCCGTGACCTGCTTCACCACCTTAGCCGGATTGCCAACAATAACGCTTCGCGCAGGCACCACGGTGTCGGCAGCAACGAAAGCCAATGCGCCCACGATCGATTCATCCCCAACATGCACTCTATCCATGACCACGGCATTCATGCCAACCAAACAATTGCGTCCAATAGTGGCTCCATGAATTATGGCTCCGTGGCCAATATGAGCCCCCTCGTGGAGCGTGACTGTGACGCCCGGAAACATATGTATGGTGCAGTTTTCCTGAACATTACATCCGTCGTGAATTACAATTTGTCCCCAATCACCTCGGATTGCAGCGCCTGGGCCGATATACACATTTCTTCCAATTATTACATTTCCGGTAACCGTAGCGTTTGGATGAACAAAAGCAGATTCATGCACAACCGGAATATAGCCGTCAAATTCAAAAATGTTTGCCATGGATACCTTGTTTAAACACGTTCCAAAACTACCGCATACCCCTGTCCTACTCCGATACACATAGAGCAAAGCGCATAACGCTTTCCGGTTAATTGCAACTGCAATGAAGCGGTTATTAGCAATCGAGCACCGCTCATGCCAAGTGGGTGACCAAGAGCAATAGCACCTCCATTTGGATTTAGGCGCTCATCATTGTCTGCTATACCTAGCTGGCGTGTGCACGCAAGAACTTGCGCAGCGAAGGCTTCGTTTAATTCAATTACATCCATTTGATCCATGGTAAGTCCTGCACGTTTCAGCGCAAGACGAGAAGCATCGACCGGACCTATCCCCATAATTCTTGGCTCCGTGCCTGTAACTGCTGAAGCTACAATTCGGACCCTTGGTGACAAATTGTGCCTGTTCAGGCCGTCTTCAGAGGCAATCAGCATAGCGGCCGCTCCGTCATTCAGTCCTGAAGCATTTCCAGCCGTTACCGAACCCGCGGCTCTAAAAGCCGGCTTCAGTTTAGCCAATGCCTCCATCGAAGTATTGGGTTTTATGAATTCATCGCTTGAGAAAAGTACAGACTCGCCCTTTTTCTGAGGAATGGCAATGGGAGCAATTTCCATTGCCAGACGCTCAGCAGCGGCGGCTGCTTTTTGCTGCGACCACATCGCAAATCGATCCTGATCGTCCCGTGAAATTGAATAAAGCTCTGCCAAATTTTCGGCTGTTTCACCCATAGCATCCACCCCATACATTTCTTTCATTTTCGGATGAACGAATCGCCATCCGAAGCTGCTATCAAACATCTGCGCATCGCGACCAAACGCTGTTGATGTTTTAGAAATAACCCACGGAGCACGCGTCATTTGCTCCACACCTCCGGCAATAAAAAAGTCACCTTCACCTGCATGAGCTGCGCGAGCTGCATTAACTGCCGCCGCCATGCCCGATGCGCAAAGGCGATTGACGGTTTCACCCGGAACCTCCTTGGGCAATCCGGCCAATAGCAAAGCCATTCGTGCAATGTTACGATTATCCTCACCCGCCTGATTTGCGCATCCCATGATAACATCAGAGAACAAAGCAGGGTCGAGGGAAGCATTTCGCGATGCCAACTGCAGCAAAACGTGGGCTGCCAAATCATCGGCACGAACCGACGACAAACTTCCGCCGAAAGAAGCAATTGGTGTGCGAACACCGTCAACAATAAAAGCATTCATTCCAAAAAAATTTGCGCAAAGATGGCAGGCAAATGTCAATTCCTAACCTCGTGTTCCATATTTTGGAATTCCACCTCAACGCGAAACCCTGAATTGTTTTCAGTATGTAGCTTTCCTCTGAGCTGCCTTGCAAAAAGACTGATTAACTTGAAACCAAATGTTTTTACCTGTGATAAGTCTGCACCTTCGGGCAATCCCGGGCCATTGTCAGCTACCACCAAACGCGTGGAAAAAGCAGACTCCCGTTTGAAACCAATATGCAGTTTGGGGCAATCGTTTGCAGCAAATGCATGCAAGAATGCATTGCTGACCAATTCATTGATAAGTAGCGCGAGGGGAACCGCAATTTTATGATCAACATAAATCTCATCAACATCTAATTCAACAATATCCCTTCGCCCGGAAAGCATAGACTGCTGAAGTGACTGAACCAAGGCAGCAATGTATTCTTTGAGGTTAATTCTATTGAACACCTCCGTTCGATAGAGTTTATCGTAAATCAATGCCATTGCACTGATACGATTTCTGATCTCATTGAAGTATTTCTTGACCAGCTCATCCTTCTCATGCGTGCTATTTATCTCAAGCAGCGCTACGATAAGGGTCAGGTTGTTTTTGACACTGTGATGAATTTCACCCAGAAGCAATTCCTTTTCATGCAGTGAAGTGCTGAGCATAAGTTCATGCTCCTTGATTGGAGAAATATCAACCCCATAACCAAGCATAAAAGCAAAATCACCTGAGGCATTTAAAACCGGTACAAATCTTCTCGACACAAATTTCAACCCGCCGTCGGGCTTTTTGCTCACATCTTCGAATTCAATGGTCTTTTTGGTTCTTTGCGCCTTCAAAAACATCACCCTTCGTTCTTGAGCAGTGGCAGTATCCAGATTTCGGAATGTACAATAATCGAAATCGTCACGTCCTAGGAGAAAATCTCGCACCTCTTGATTGCGCACTGCAATCGGATTGAGGTACATGTACTTGTGATCCTGATTGAAAATAGCAATATCGACCGGAATATTATTCAAGATTGCTTCATAAAACTGCTTTTGATCCTCAGCTCTATTGTTTACATGAACGAGGCGAGTATTCTCCTTTATTATTCCGGAAATTGAAATCATGTTTGCCTCACTGTCAAACATAACATGGGCCTCCAATTCGAAGTAGCGTGCTTCAGTTCTATGCTTCACATTTTCCAAGCGAAAAACACTCATCGCTGGATTGGCTCCACGCAACGCTCGGGTAATCAACTGCGGTGATTCAAACTTGCGTAGCATAGCCAGCACACTTCGATCAGACAAATCCAAACCCAAAAGCTGGAACAGATTATCGGAATAGTCCACTCGTCCCTTTCCTGTATACCATGTAAAACTGCCCAGATGTGCAATTGATTCTGCCCGTTGCAGGTTATCAATCAGCTTAATGAGATGCTCACGATCAGTATCAATTTGATTCTCTCTATCCTTTAGCAGTTCCTGCAAACGCGCATTCGATTCAACGAGCTGGTAAATTTTTCGGCGAAGGATGAGCTTTATTCGCAGGTAGTTGTCGTCAAAAACACGATACGCGCGATTGACTGCTTGCAACAATGAAGACGGAATTGAATCGTCCGAGTAATCGAGCAATTGCCTTCTTAACAACCAGTGCTTTTCGTCTTCGCCCCTTGCCATTTTGTTGCCTCTATTCTTTGGTATCTAAAAGAAGATTGTTCAAATGTGCTTTCAACTCAAAAGAGTTCCACGGTTTCGAAAAATACCGATCAGGGGAAATTGGTGCATTGGCCACCTTCTCGATATCCCGCTGATGTTGACCTGTGAGTAAAACAGTTGCACACTTCGGATAATATTTTCGTACCCGTTCAATAATGTCAACCCCTGTGCAATCATCCAAAAAATAATCGGTAACAAGTACCTTCACGTTTCTTTGTTGATCACGAAGACCGGATAACAAAGCATCCACCTCCTCTCCGGATGTAGCAAGCTCTACATCACATTCAGCACCGATGGCATCGGTAATTTGATAGCGCAACAATTCCAATATGGTTAAATCGTCGTCGACTACAATGACTACATTTCTTTGCATTACAAGTGGCAATCAAAAATTAGAAACACTACTACGAACCTAGTCGTTCAATAATAAAAAGTTTATGCGATAAATCATGCGTTCCTTACCCGCGTTTAACGTTCAGCACCTTTGAAACTTCCTTCATTACCTCACCGAGGTTGGCGCTTTTCGCAGCCTCTTCCCTATCAATATTAAATGCTTCAAGGACGCCCATTAACTGGTTCAACCCCTGTTGCTGGCGTAATAACAGGGACTTCAGATGCCTCAATTCTGTAGCGTCATTTGCATAGAACCGCACAATTTCTTCGTTGGGCACACGCGAAGCGTCAGCAACGAAATATCGATTCATACATTCAAATTCAACATGGAACTTCAAGGATGCGGCAACCAATTCATGACTCACGGAAAGCATCGCTAAAAAATCGTGGTATGGAAGAGTGAGTAGCTCTCCAAATGCATTTTTCGCTGCATTGTTAGAAAAACAAATAAACTGCTTTGTGAAGTCAACTTCAAAAACCGGATTCGGGTTTTGTTCCGGAAAATTCGAGAGTCGCAGCACTCGTTCGTTTCGCTCGGCAACCCTGTTCTCTAACATCATTTTGGAGCGCAACAATTCAGACTGAGCAAGTTCAAGTTCCTTGTTTCTGGCCTGCAATAATTCGTTCGATCGTTGGAACTCTTCTAAGCTTTGCAGCGTGGTGGTTTGCAAGAAAACGAAATCGGTTATATAGTCATGCCCAGGGAAATCGGCAGCGGAGAGGTGATAATCGACCATTGCATGACTGCTGTTAATTACCGGATTAGACAACAACAAAAACAATTCCGTGTGGATGGGTTGTATGGTGCACTTATAGCGTTGATTAAGTTCGAGGGAATGGTAAAACCGTAATTTCGGTTTGATAGCAGCCGCTTCCTTCCAATCTTCGGGCTTGGTTATTCCATCCCAAATAAAGTGCTGATCAAACTTATCACCGATGTTCAAATGAGGCACCGATTTCGCATAAAGAGACCCCTTTTGAACAACACGCATTTTATCATCTAGAATCATAAATCCGGGGCAACTCAACTCGAGGGATGTCCAAAGTCGGTTTAGTAGCTCATGATGACTCATGCCATACTGCCATTGCTGAATTGCGGTGGAGCATTGCCGCGCCACCGAATGCTGATAGGCAGAAATGATATCATCGGGTGCTCCAGACGAATAAAAAGCGTAGAACAATCCAATGATTAGCCCGTTTTGATCGCGTAAAGGCTCTGCAACCAGGCAAGTTGACCGGGAAAAAACACCTTCAGAAAGTTCTTTCAACCAATGGGGCACATCAGAGCCAATAGGGCGCAAGCCTTCAGCCAATGCGAAGCAAAGCTCCCAATCTTCATCGCTCAATGCCACCTGAAGTTCTATTACATCCCGGGTTTTAATGCGAGCGATTTTTTCCGAGTGGAACAAATCAATTCCGCAAAATGCCGGTTTAGCAATAATAGAAAAATCGGCTAAAGCCGACTGAAGTGAAGACCACTCAAATACAGAGGAGCGGAGCAGTTGATCAACTAATGCAGAACCTGTGATAGATGGCATGTTGTATAATTTACAAGGCAATATAAGATATTGAGCATCTTGATTAACTGTGGGAAAATCACCTTCCTTTAACATTGGATGGAACCAGACCGAGCATGAGCATATCATCGGTTTGTACATTCATGCCCTGCCAACGTCGCAACAACAAATTGATTTCTCTTTCACGATTAGCCGGCGATTCATTAGTAACACTTTGAATGATACTCAGCAATCCTTTTGTAGAAAGCTTCTTTGACAACGGGCCGCCGAATTGATCGGTTATGCCATCGCTGTAGAAGAAAAATTCGTCATCTTGTTCGAAGGATACTTCGACAACTTCAATATCCTGCTGATTCATAGGCACACCCAGCGAGCGTCCTTTAAATTTGTGATAGTTCAGCTGTTGTTCATTCGCCTTCCAGTGCAGGAAGCCCATTTTGAAACCTGTTATCTCCATGGTGCTTTTGGCAGCATCGAGTTTAAAAATAATCAGATCCAAACTATCATTCACCCCATCGACATTATTCATTTTCGCGAGGTTATTGATGAGTGACGTATTCAGGTCCTGTGTAATCTCAGAAAGGACTTGCGTGCGCCTCACAATGTTGGAAATGATTTCATGGCAAAGCACCGACAGCAAAGCCGCCGGAATACCATGGCCTGTGCAATCGCCTAGACCACCGACAACTATTCCCTGCTCAGGAAAGTGCTGCAGAAAAGGAAAGTCTCCTCCAATGATA
>CAMAYP010000122.1 GCA_945862415.1 Chryseobacterium gleum
GAAATACCTCCGCCAATCAAGGTTGCCTTCGTACTGTCTTCACCCGCTGCAACGGCCTTAAATACTTGAACCACTGCGTATTCCACCGGCTTCTTGGTGTCAGCATCGACGATTTTGCCATACACCTTTCCGGGCATGGCTTGGCGCGGACCACCGCCCTGCTTGTTACCTCTCGGAGGTTGGGCCTGGGCTTGGACGATGGAACATACAAATATGAAAATGAAAAATAGGGCGCGGGTCATAAGGGGCAAAGATGCGAAGGGATTGAGTCGATTTGCTCGTTAAACAATACTTAATGCTCAGAGTTCTAGTATGTCTGGAACTTGAAACAACTAACTTGGCGACCAAATATTCCTATATGCGTTTAATACTAAGTGCTGCACTGATCTTACTGTGTTTGAGTTTCAACGCTCAATCGTTTTTTCGGAGCTCGGATATAAACGTTATTGCTTCCGGAGAAAGTCTTTCCGACCCTTGGGCCGGTGGACTCAACTCCTGCCAGGTCTCAACCTTCGATGCCAACCTCGACGGTGTGAAGGACTTGTTTGTGTTTGATCGCAACGGGGGCAAGATTTCCGTTTTTGTGAATGAATCGAGCGTGCCGGGCACTTTCGACTATCGATACACGCAGGAATACAACGATGCTTTTCCTGCCAATCTGCGCAATTGGGTGTTGTTGCGCGACATGAACTGTGATGGCAAAGAAGATATCTGCGCCAATTCGGGTAGCGGGTTTAAAATCTACCTCAATACGTCAACAACTGAGCTGTCTTTCGACACTACAGTAAACCCCAACATACTGGCGCTCTATGAGTGGGATGGCTCGGCACCGCTTACGTCGGGCGTGTTTTGCATTTCACCCGATGTACCTGCTATCGACGACTACGACAACGACGGCGATATGGATATGTGGAGCTGGAATGAGTTCAGTTCGTCGCTCTATTTCTACAAGAACATGGCGATTGAAAATGGCAATTGCGGTGTTGTTGACTTCAAATGTCGAAACCGCTGCTACGGCATGTTCGGCGAAAGCGTAGAGAGTTTTGCGCTGCTATTGGGAACCGATTTCGAATGCGATTTCAATGTCATTAATCCGCGAGAAGATGAGGGTCCGTTGAGACATACAGGCGGCACGACGGCTATGTACGACCTCGACAACAATGGATTAAAGGATTTGATAATAGGCGATGTAAGCGCCAATTCGCTCACTGCAATCATGCTCGTTGAATCGAGCTCGGGCCAAGACAGTGCTGCAGTCGTACACTACGATTTTCCCGCAACGTTTGGCAATGGTTTTCCGGCAGAGATGATTACGTTTCTGGGAAGTTATTTCGTGGATGTAAATAACGACGACGTATTGGATCTGGTCGTGAGTCCGAATGCGGATACGGATGCTGCCGATCAACGAAGTCTCTTGCTCTATCTCAATGAGGGCTCGAACTCAGTGCCTTCGTTTGTGCGCATTCAGGATAACTTTCTTCAAAGCGGTATGATTGATTTGGGAGCAGGCGCATATCCGACGCTTGGCGATGTGAACGGCGATGGCCTTGTCGATATGATCGTTTCCAATCGGAAGCGTTTTAACCTCAATGAAACCTATGCCTCACGCTTACATTATTTCAAGAACATTGGTTCCAACAGCGTTCCGGTGTTCGATTTGGCCGATACCAATCTGCTCAATATTCCAGCGCTGCAATGGCTCAACATTGCTCCTGCACTGGGCGATTTGGATGGCGATGGCGACCGCGATTTGGTAGTGGGCGATTTGGATGGAAACCTGCACCTGTTCAACAATACCTCACAGGGTGGTTCGGTGTCTTTCGATTTGCAAGCCGCACCCATGGCCGACAATACGGGCGACCCAATAGATGCAGGGCAGAGTGCGACGCCACAAATCTTTGATGTGGATGAAGACGGAAAGAACGACTTGCTGGTGGGATGTTTGAACGGCAGCGTCGTTTACTATCGCAATGTTGGGTCTTTGACTTCTCCTGTTTTTGAGTGGCAAACCGACTCGCTCGGCCAGGCGGTAGCAACGAGTATCTTGGGCATCCAGGGCAAAAGCGTTCCCTGTATGTATCGTGAATCGGATGGTTCGACGCACTTGCTGCTGGGCACCGAAACCGGCCCGATGATGCACTACAGCGGAATCGACGATAACCTGCAAGGATTATTTGAAATGGTATCTGCCGACTTTGAGCACATACGCGAAGGTGCACGCACAGCGCCGGCTTCAGCCGATTTGAATAGCGACGGGCTGAATGATTTGATCATCGGAAACACAGGCGGCGGATTGGCTGCTTGGATGCATCAGCCGGTTGGTGTTGAAGACCTGAGAATAGCCGATGAGATTCGATTATTCCCCAATCCGGCTTCGAGTGCAGTGAATATTCTATTGCCGAAAGAAGCGAATCTGCCTGTTCAGGTAAGCCTTATAGATCAGCAGGGCAGGTTGTTAATACAACAAACGATTTCCTCTTCTCGAAGTGAATTGAATGTGCAAGGTTTAAGTGCCGGCTGCTACACGGTACAGATGGTGTCGGACCGTTTCGTGGTGAATAAGAGATTGGTGGTTCAGAGGTAAAATGTGATTGTTATGGATTGTGTTTTATCTTATTTGGCCCATTTAGTAAGTATCTTTACGACCGTGAAATTCTATGAGAAATATCCACAACTGAAAGAAAGAGCTTTTTTGACGAGAGTTCTTTCAGACACCGTATTTTCTTCAATGGCCTTGGAAGATCAACACGTAGAGTATTCAAAGGTGGAGAAAATTGTGTCCTCTATTTTATTAGAGCAGCAATCAAAAGGCACTCAGTTCTTCACGGATTAATTTCGCTAGTGGTTCGAAATCACTTTTATCTGCAGATTTCATTGCGTCGATGTAAATCTTTCGATTGTTTCCTTCTCTCTGATAAAGCTCCATGGGTTTGTAGCCCAATTTGAGCGCGACTAAATTCATCAGAATTCTTCCTGTTCTGCCATTTCCATTTACAAATGGGTGTATTCTGACAAACTCATAATGAGCATAAGTTAATGTTTCAATTTGCTCTTGGAAGTTTTGTGAATTGCTGATTTTGAAATTAAGGTTGTCAATGAATTGATACATCAACTGCAATAGACTGTGCGGTTTTGGTGGAATGAATTCACCTACAATGACGTCAGTCGTTCTCCATTTGCCGGCCCAATCATAAAGTTCAGAAAATGCGATGCTATGAATCTCTAAAATTAGTTTTGTGGAAATTGGAGTATCGCTTTCCAATCCGAATACAAATAGCTCAGCTAGGGTAATACCTTTTGCTTCGAATTCATTTATGAGATTTTTGTCCGTAATACCCAGTTTGTTTTCATCCGGATATGGAGTCCAATGGGTATAGTCGGTCATGAATCAAAGGTAAATGTGATTCAATATCATTGTGTGTTGTTTTCTCAATACACAGGCACAAACTTCCCGATCGGATTCAACAGCGGACTGAAATTGTAGGACTGTGCCATGGCAATTTCGCCGTCTTGGGTTTTCGCCCAGAAGTAATCCAGGTCGAAAGGAATGATGTTGCCGTAGTCGTCTTCAATGGCTTTTTTCGAAGGCTTCAGGTGAAGATCGACTGTTGTGCTCTTGCCGTTGTTGTCAGTTACTTCAAGCGTGTAGGCTGGTGAGGCATTGCGCAGGCTGTCGGTTTGCTGTTCGCTCAGTTGTGTGTTGAACGACTCGACGTGTATCTTTTTGAATAACAACAGTTGATCTTTCACGGCAGTGGTATCGAAGCGCGATACTTTCTTTTCGCTCGCTCCTGCAGCGTTGCAACTCCATAACTCGAGGTTGTTGCCACCGCCAAAATGCACTTCCCAGCTATCGGTAGGGATCATGTGATTGATCATACGCACCTTGGCTACTTCCAAATGCGGGTACTCGAAAATACCGGTGTAACGCCATTCCATTTCGTTGGTGAAAAAGCGGGTCGAAAGAAACCCGGTAAAGCCTTCCATGTGCACGATGTAGGGTTCTTCGCTGCGTCCAATGCCGGGTATTTCCAACAGCATCAGTGTTCCGGTGTGGTCGGGGGTCGGTATGCCCACATACCAAATCTTGGCCGGTTCGTTACCGCCTGTGAAAATCTCGACGCGCTTGGAAGAGGAGGCCAGGAGCTTCAGCATGTAGTCGCGCGAGGAATCACTCACGTTGCCGCGGATGCGGATGCGGTTGAACGTTTTGAGCATAAGTGTTACGGCGTCTTCGCGGGCTTCCAACTTGCCGTTCAATTTCCAGAGTCGTTCGCCGGGCACGCGCTCCAACGTAGCCATTTTACCGAGGTGGTCGGTAATAATTACCTTGTCCACCTTGGCCGTGTCTTCGATGGCAAAGTCGGTGAGGGGCTCGTCGGCTATCGTGCTGGAGTGTGATTTCAGATAGACCACTACCGAGGCAACCGCCAGTGCAACAAAAACCAGTGTCAGTATTAAATTCTTCTTCATCGATTTCACCAATGGTTAAGCGTGCTTTGTAGTCCAGCGCTTTTTACGCCATACAAACTGAATAACACCGAGTACAAGCACCAACAGTATGGGGGCAACGGTGTTCAATATTTTGATGGTTCCGCCCGATGTCTGGATTTCCTCTTCCGCCATTTTACGTAATTCAATGGTGCGAGAGCGCACGCTGATGAGCGCTTGGTCGTCGAGCAGGTAGTTCATGCAGTTCATCAGGAATTCTTTGTTGTCGTAGAGCACTCTTCTGAATTGTGGGTCGTAGCCAAGCGCAATCGGCATAGGCTTGCCGCTGCGCATATCCACATCGTTGTAGGCAATGTCGCCGTCGGCTATCACAATCATTTTCGTTGCAAGGCTCTTATCGCGAAAAGCGATGTTCGGATCTTTCTTAATCGCAACGGGCGTTTGGTCGCGGAAGGCGCTGGGGAATTTACCTTCGAGAATCATAGCCATGGTGCGCTCCGGACTAGCACCATTTTCGAAGTACTGCTGATTGAACGCCAACAGTTGAAGGTCGACCCTCACCGGTGCGCGCAGTTCTTTTGAAAGGGGTGAGCTCTTCAACAACGGAATTTTCACCACTTCGCTGCTGGCATTCACACTATCCAAACTTCCCGCAAACTCCATTTTGATGGGGTCGAGGTTGGCGGTAATAGGGTGGGTATTCGTTGAGGAAAGCAGCAAAGGCGCATAATAATTGGTGCGGTCGGTGTACGCTCTCTGATTGCCCATTGGGCCATTGTCGAGAATGATGGGCGCTCCCTGAAAGTCGATTACGAGTGCGCGGTTCAAGCGCACTCCATATTCAAACAGCATTTCATACACACCGTTCTCGTTGCTCACGGCCATGGTCGACTCTGCATTGCGAAGGCTGTCCATATTAATCTTGAGCGCATCGAGCATCCACAACACCTTTCCTCCGTTCATGATAAACTGGTCGATCACGAAACGATCCTTATCGCTGATGGTGGAGTCAGGGCCTGCAACTACCAGCGCCGCGTATCGGTTGGTGCGCAAGGTCATGGCATCAGCCTTGTCGCTTAAGGCGTTGATCTGCGAATCGATGCGCACGGGTTCCACGTCATAGTTCTCACGCAACCCGAAAATGAAATCGGCGAGATTGATGCCCGGTATTTCGCGGTGCCCGGTCAGGATGGCTATAGCGGGCTTGTCCTTTCTGGTGATTTTTCGCAGACCGTTGGCCAGTTCATATTCCAAGTTGTTCACCGAAGTGTTTACCATCTGGTCGGAAGCCACAGGTGCTTCTGTTTTGAGAAACTGAATAGGATATTCACGTCCTTGGTATTCTACAATGGCCGCGGGCCAAATGAGCTTCGACGACTGCGCGCCGTTTTCGTTGAAGGAAATGTTCGAGAAACGAAGTCCTTTTTCGTCCAGCGCCTTGAAGGTTTCATTGATGATTTTCTCATCGCCACTTTCGTATGGGTCAATGAACTCATAGTCGATTTGTCCGCCGCTGTAATCCACAAACTCGTCCAGTCTTTCCTTGATGCTGTTCTCCAAACGCTTAAACTCTGCTGGAAATTCGCCATGCAGGTAGCAACGAATGAAGAGCGGGTCTTCCAGGTTGGCCAGCATCTCTTCGGTTGCCGGTGTTAACGAATGTCTTTTCTCTTCGGTAAGATCGAGTTTGAAGAAATAGAACGAAAGCAGAAATGCGGAAATGAGCACAATCCCCAATGAAAGGAACAGTTGCAGTATGTCGGAGCGTTTTCTTCCCATGCTGGTAACCCGAAATAGGGCGTCCAAATTTCGTCAAAGATGGCGTCTAAACAACGCACAAAGAATGTTGATTTATACAGCGTGAATGTTGGCTGCCGAAGCGATGTACTCACTCGCCCGTGGCCCTTTGTTCATGAGCAGGTCTATTACGGAAAGGCCACTCATGAAGGGGTGTCGGTCGCTGAAAACTTGCGGGTAGGAGGGAAGGGCAGGCCATTGTTGGCCAGGCTCCCAGAGGTACGTGTGGTCGCCTTCCTGGTAGTTCCAGGGTTCGTCGACGAGCGTGTAACAAACGTTCAACCCGCAGCTCTTCAGCCACTCAAGGGCATTCAGATTGAGGTCGGTGAGAAAGACCTCCGGCTTCAGAATGCACGCTTCCAGCTTGTCGAAATAATGCTCGAAATAGGCTGCTCGGCCATACGAAGAGCGGATGGTGCTCAGGTGCTGCTTACGCCAGGATCCTTGTGCCAACCGAATGTCTTTGATTGCTGTCTTCATTCCCTTTTGTCCTTCCACCGGCACGGTGAGGTTCAGCCTTCCGTTCACTCCAAGAATATCGTAGCGGTTGCGATACGATTGCTTAAGATAGAGCTCGTTCAAGTTGATGCGGGCTTCAGGCATCGACAATGCCAACCAATGGGCCGAAGGAAATAAGCAGAGGGGCAGGGTTAGGTTGGATGGCATGGCTGTCTTATTCGTTGTCGGTATCTAGTATGAACCAGTAATAGTATCCATAGACGAGAAATATCACCCCAACGGTCATCGGAACCAAAAAGTAAAGGGGAGAGCGCTGCAAGTTTTCCGGTCGCTCAAGGTCTTTGCAATAGTTGAGGATGGGAACGATAATTACACTGAGGAAGAGCAGCAGGAAGGTGATGTTGTAGATCAGATTCACTCCTTTCCAAATTTTTCGGGTGAGCCGATTGCCTTCTGAATCATAGCGAACAGCTTCCATAGCAGAGCGTGTGCGTGCCTTGCGCTGCTGATGTTCTACCCAAAGTTTGTATACCATTTCGCGTCGTTGCAGTTCTTCAGCCGAAATCTTCTTGGCGTTCAACATCGCGTTGTAATTGTGTCGCTGGGTGGAATCGATTAGAAAAGAATAGGCCTGCTGGCATTCCATGAATCGATCATGAGCGTCGGGCGATGGGTTTACATCTGGATGCAGTTCTTTGGCTTTCGCTCGAAAGGCTCTGCGGATGTCGTCTTCACCTGCGCCTGTTTCGATGCCCAGTATGTG
>CAMAYP010000123.1 GCA_945862415.1 Chryseobacterium gleum
AGCCCCCCTCATATCTAGATTCAATTGGCATCTCCTCTCGCTTATTCCAATTTGGAGAGTCACTTGAATCCCAGCGCCAATTCAGTTCGCGTTCACGGATAAAATCATAAAAACTAAAGCCGTCCTTTAAATTAAAGCTCGACAGGTTCATTGGGCGATACGTTCCACCAAATTCATCTCTAATCTTCTGACTCTCAAAATCTTTGTCGAAATCAGAAAGACCTTGATCACCGAACAAATCTTTCCATTGAGCATAAGCAAATTCTCTTTCCATAAAATCTCTTATTAATAGTTCAACTCACTAATTCAATTTTACCCCCATCCAACCTCGCGGCCACCAATTTCCCTCCTTTGGCAATACTGTAATCAAGACAATAAGCCTTTTGATGGTCGTTTTTAATATCGCCTTTTAGCCAATAGTGACCAAAGAAAACCGGGATATCATCGCTGTAATCTTCTATCTGCAGATTAGCCTCGATGGTTTCGTGATAGATGCCTGTCGGACATTCCATGTAGATATCGCCATACACATTGCGGTGCACTGCCCACCAGCGCACACGGCATTCGGTGCGCATATTTCCATCTTTGTCTGCAAACGACAGGTTGTTATGCAGGGTCTTCTCAGTTCCCTTCAAGGCATCCTCCACCACATTGTAGGCTGTTGATCCCTTTTGAGTAGATGCGTTTAGAAACTCAGGAGTCAGGCCTCGGTAGTTTTCCTTCAACCAGTTTATGTGGTTGTTCTTCCAGAAAGCGTGTACCACTCTGCATTCAGGTAATTCGATGAACATCGGCAGATACCGAAACCACTCCAAAAACTCCTTCCATTCGCCCGGGTAATGCTTGAACTGCCTCAAGGTTTCGAGGTGCTGCTCGATTTCCTTCACGGTATGATCGCGGAAAAATCCGGCATTCTGTTCGGTGTGAGGAGTATGAAAGCACACGGCGTTGTATTCATGGTTGCCCATCACAGCCATGGCGTGCCCTGCTTCCACCATATCGCGCACCAAATGCAAGGTTTCGCGAATCTTCGGCCCGCGGTCTATAAAATCGCCGACAAACAAAGCCCTTCTGCCTTCAGGATGTTTGTAAACACCGCCCCTTCGGGAATATCCCATCTTCTGCAGCAGCTGCTCGAGTGCGTCGGCATGGCCGTGTATGTCTCCTATGATATCGTAAGGCATAGATCTCTGTTGATATGGTGAAATCGAAAAAAACGAAAAGGATTTGTAAAGAAACTTGGCATTTCAGACGTTTCAATGCCCTTGAGTTTATTTTTATTGATGTATTGCTAACACCCCACGCTCAAAACACCCTTTGCCGGAAACAGAAAGTGTCCATACTCACAACCTTCCCACAATCTCCAGCACCTTATGGCGGATAATCTCCTCTTCAAAGCCGTCATAGACAGCACGGTATACAGGTTCACTGCCTATGAGGGTGCGTTCGTTGTCGACTACAGCTGCCATGAGCAAGAAGTTGAGTGTGTTAATCTTTTCGAGGTTGAGTCGGTCTTCTTCGCTTTTGGGTCGGAAGGATTGGGTGTGTTCCATGCCGCGCAGTCGTTCCTGCACCTCTATCCTCTTGAGTTCTACTTCGAGCAGTTCGAGTTCTTTCTTGGGTTGGGGCCGTTTAGCGATGGCAATGGTGTTTTTCGTGGTCATTTGTTTAAGGTATTTAATTAAAATAAAGCTTCAATTCAGGCAATACAAAAGCTAGCCAAGCTGCAGGTGCAGTTCAACAAAACCCTTCCGGGTCCATTCTTCGTTTTGTATTTCTTAGGGGGCAGTTTAAGCCTTGAACATGCCGTTGCGCTTGCTCTTCATCAATCAATCTCTTCGCACACCGGCCCTGAAAGCACATGCGTGGGTGCTACTCGTGGGTGGTCACTACGCTATCGTTTCAGGGATGCAAATGTTCGAGGGAGTATGATCCAAATCCTAAATTTTCTCAGAGAAAAAATGAACATGTGCATAATTTAATTGCATCGGTTTGCGAGGTGGGGTGTTCATTAATTATTCCGAATGAAACGAACCAAGATTGCGTTTTTTGGCGTATGTAGTTTATCGTGTCCATTCGAATGTCTGTTGTTCTCTTCTATACCCAAAAACAACTTACACCAAGTCGACTTTGCTGCGCTTAACAGCCTTTTGCAAGCGCGGATGCTCTTGGTTAGCCTTAATCAACGTGATCAACTCCGGGTATTCCGGTAGGCGTTGCTTCACGACCACGAGCAATGTTTCGATGAGCGAAACATCTTGCTTGACCCTGGCCAATTCAATGCAGCGCTTCACCCACGCATCGCGCACCTGTTCGTCCTTAGAATAGCGTACGAATTCAAACAAGATGACATCGAACATGCGAAGCGCCATGCCTTGTGGGCGCAGCCAGTGCATGAGAATCTCATCCATTTGCACTTGCACCTCCAAGCACATGAGGGTAGAATTAACGGTATTGACGAACTTGCGAATATTTTCCACTTTGCGCAGATTATAATTGCGCATGGAGCGAATAAATTTTTGTCCGCCCAGCTTTACAAACTTTCGCGGGTAGTTTTGATTGAGTCGTCCGCCACAGGTTGTGCAATATGGATTTGAGCAACCCAACTGACCTTCGGGTTCGGGTATGTTGAGCAAGGTGTGAAAGGTGAGTAAGCGACTGATTTGCTCGAAGTTCTTAAATCTTTTCATGGCCTTCAAGGTACGATTTGGGGCATAAAAAGTCAAGGTTTTGGGGGTGCTTTTTATGCTATTCCTTAATCCTTTTTTCATCATTTGAAAGACCATTCGATGACTATTTTTTTCAACACCCCTCCTCTCCTATCATTTTTCCACATGTTCATTTTTTCCTTGAGGAATATTATACACGTCGGCATTCAATCTCCTACGTTCGCCCCATGCAATCGAAACAACTTGAACTGTTCAAATACTTCACGCTCGCGGACGAACGTGACGACGCACATACATCGGCCTGCGCGATGCTGCGCGACTTTATGGAGCAGATGGACATCGATAATATCAAACTAATGCTGAGCGAAACGGAATCGCTCGCGGATGTCGACACGGAGACCTATTTCACCAAATTGCAAAAGGCCTTTCTCTTCATGCGCATGTCGGGCAACACCGTGTTGGAATCAGCAGAAGGACGTTGCAACCGATGCCACCCCGGAGTTGCATCCTTTACATTCAAAGGAGACAACATTCCCTGGCACATCAGCTTCTTGTTTCATGTAAAAGAGAACAAGGTCGTCGACATCCATGAGTGCTCTGCTATGTGGACTCTGTTTCCTGAGCTCGACGGCGGACTTAAGCTGTGTTTGGATGAGCCCGATTTCTTGCTGGAAGATGCGGATGGCGGAATGGATGATCCGCCGTTTTGAGGGTTGACCACACAGGGGATGGAGGGCACGGAGGGTTTCGATTACAGGATATCTTCACCTTGTAAAATCGAATTTAGTTGCATCCCGTGAAATAACGCCTCATGAATGGGCTGTAAAATCAAGATAATCAACACCTTATGAAATTACTCAGTACATTGAGTAAAATTACTCAGTGTATTGAGTAGTAGTTATCGGAAGCGAAACGTTCTACCCTGCACTATGGGGCTATGCCCCTTCTGATTAAGCGCAAGTGCACTTGACTATGCCTTGGATATGAACTATCTTCGTGGAGCATAATCTAGATTCCATGAAAATTACGTTGAACATACCCGAGAGTGTTCAGTCGAAAGCATTTGACTTTTCACTCTACGTAGCATCTAAGATGTATGAGGACGGTCTGCTCTCTGCGGGACAAGCTTCTGAAATGGCGGGTGTTTCCAAACGCACATTCATTGAACTCATGGGTAAATATGGTGTTTCAGTGTTTAGCTCTTCTGTTGATGATTTACTCAGCGACATAAGCAATGCGTGAGGTTGTCGTCATAGCAGATACCAGTTGTTTAATTTCATTATCGCGCATCGAAGGCCTTCATTTGCTTAAGGCACTCTACAGTGAAATTTATATTACGCATGAAGTTGCGAATGAGTTTGGTGAAGCCCTTCCCGATTGGATTATTATTCGTAAAGTAGCTGACTTACAAAATCAGCAAATATTATGTACCATTTTGGATGAAGGCGAGGCCTCATCCATTGCGTTGGCATATGAGTTTGAGAAAACACTATTGATTCTTGATGACCTAAAAGGCCGCAAAGAGGCAATGCGACTTGGCTTCCAGATAACAGGAACTCTGGGCATCCTTTCTAAGGCACGAAGCACAGGAATCATCCCGGCATTAAAGCCATTAATGGATAAACTAGTAGCCGCAGGGTTCCGAATTTCGCCTCAAGTTTTGGAGGAGCTATTGCTTAAAGGCGGTGAATTGTAATCGCACGAAATCTTTGCGTCCCTCCGCGTCTTTGCGGTTAGTATCAACCTCTCATCGAATCAGCGTCACCCCGCCCGTCCGCTGATACACTTGTCCATCCTTGCCCGTTGCGTTGATGCGGTATTCGTAGACGCCATCGGGGTAGCTGTAACCGTTGTCGCTAAAGCCTCTCCAGCCGGGAAGAAGGGAGTTGGTCTGATAGAGAAGTTCGCCCCAGCGATTGAAGATGAGCATCTCGAAGGTGGAGAGGTGCTCGGCCTCGACGGCAAATAAATCGTTGATGCCGTCGAAATTGGGCGTAAAGCAACTCGGGATAATGAGTTGAGAGTCGAACGGCTGAAGCGCGAGTGTTAGCGTGTCTGTGGCCTCACAACCGCCGCTACTGACGGCAGAGACCAGCACATTGTAAACCCCAGCTTCGGAGAAAGTATAATCAAACGTTTCAGTAGTGGATGCGAGTTCAGCGTCGAGATACCACGCATAGGAAGCAACATCGTTGGTTGCTAGTAATGAAAACGTAGTTGACCAAGGCGCGAAGTCGGACAGTGAAAAGGGCGAAATCTCGATGGCAAAAGGAACCCCGTTTACTTCCCACGTGCAACTTGTGTTGTTGAATGTGGCGGTTTCGTAACACGCCACAGTTGGTTGCTCAGGTTGAGTGCCTGTCACTTCCCAGCTGCAACTGACTTCGTTGAACATAGCTGTTTCATAGCAGGCCGTTGTCGGAGCTACAGGCTGCGTGCCTTGCACAACCCAAGAGCAAGAAGTCGTGTTGAATACGGCTGTTTCATAGCAATCAACTGCCGGTTCTATTGGCTCGGTACCGATGTTCTCCCAACTGCACAGCGTGGTATTGAAGATAAAATCGTCCCAGCAATTGGTTGGCGTGGGCTGAGGAATGGTTGGGGTTAAATCCCATGCGCACGATGTTTCGTTGAACACGGCAGTGAGGCCACAACTCAGGTTGGTTGGTGCAGGCGGCTGAGTGCCTGTGTTGTTCCATTGACACGATCCAGCGTTGAAGACAAACACATCCCAACAATTCGTTGCGGCAGGTTGCTGAGGTTGTGCCCCCTGATTTACCCAAGCGCACAGCGTGGCATCGAACTGATAATCGTCCCAGCAATTCACATTTGGCGGTTGCAGGGCTTGCGCGCCGATGTTTACCCATTGGCAGAAGGTGTTATCGAGCTGAAAATCGTCCCAGCAGTTCAACGCGTTAGGCTGCGTTGGCTGCGTTCCGGTGATATCCCACGAACAGGTTGTCGTATTGAAGGAGGTAGACTGCCAACATTCCACCACGGGCGGTAGCGGCTGAGTGCCCGTTGTTTCGCACAATCCAGTTGTGCTATTGAACGTTTGCGTTTCCCAGCATTGAAGGACAGGCGCCGCATTGAACCCCGGTGTGGAGAGTGACACATCATCTACAAATAAGAACTCATCGTCTCTGTTCAGATTGATCTGGAGTTCAAACGCAAAGCTTGTAACGCAAGGTGGAATGGAATAGGAATAGCTCGTTTGTTGGATATCCAATATCGAATTGTTTGACCCCGTGAAAACCGTTATGGCCGCTTGAGCTACTCCATTGAAAATGGGAGTGAAAACCAGATTCTCGCCCGCATCGAAGCCGGTGCCGCCGCAGTCGGGAAAGCGATTGCCGTAGTTGAAAGTTAACGTTCGTGTGAAATTCGTGGAGGTACTTACGTCCACATCTGAAAACGCAAGGATGTTGGCGATCGACTGCCCATTGCCCGAACCACCGCTCATGCAACTACCGCCGCCCGACAATCCGCCCATGACAATCGATTGCGTTCCGTCGGTGTAATTGGCTGATGACTGGGCTTCGGCTAAAGCAACACTTGAAGCACCGGATGCGGTGTAGGGCCAGGTGTCGCCGGGTTCCGCCCCTTGAAACGCAATGACCGTTTGGCCTTGTACTGAAGCAATACAAGCCACGACCATCAAGCACAACCAAGCCACCCGCTTTGATAACATGAGAGGGCGCAAATTTACGCTCTCATTAGGGGTGCGTGGTTACTAGGTTGTTATTTCTAGCTTGGGGCAAAGGCTGTCGCTCGCTGATCTCTCATTCTCATTTTGTTTCTGATACTGTTTCTTAAAAAAAATTGAATCAGAAACACAAACAGATCACAATCAGAATCAGAAAGAGACGAAACAGATTTTGAAATTCAAAAGCTTACAAAAAATCCCGTCAATTTGAGTCACACCTCTTGACAAATAAAAATATCGCTGTATGTTTGCAGCGCATTACGAGCCCTTGAGTGGGCACCAACCGAGTGGCGACACACCACGGTGGTAAAATGATGCGGGCGAGGCCAAAATAAACGGACATCTTCCCAACCATTTTTCGGCAATGCAAATGAACGTGTAACCAACACCCCATTTGTAATGTCATATATTTTCACTTCAGAATCGGTGTCAGAAGGACACCCCGACAAGGTAGCAGATCAAATCTCAGATGCAATTCTGGATGCCTACCTCGAGCAAGACCCCGACGCCAAAGTGGCGTGCGAAGTGCTCATCACCGCCGGCTTGTGCGTCATCGCCGGTGAAATCACTTCCCATGCATCGGTTGATGCCGTATCAGTTGCTCGCGACGTGCTCGAGCGCATTGGCTATGACCACGACGCTGTGGGCTTCAACCTGCACAAGGCAGAGTTTCGAAACGCGCTGCATCGTCAGAGTCCGGAAATCAACGCGAGCGTTGTAGATGGCGGCGCAGGAGATCAGGGACTCATGTTTGGCTATGCGTGCAATGAAACCAAGGAGCTTCTCCCCTTGCCTATTGCGCTTTCCCACCGCATCATCGACCGTCTGCAAACACTGCGGCACAGCGGCTCGCTGACCTGGCTGCGACCTGATGCAAAGGCACAGGTTAGTGTTGTGTACAACGGAACTTGCAAGCCAGTGGCGGTCGATACCATTGTGATTTCTACACAGCACACGCTCGACATTTTACAACATGAAATTCGAGAGGCACTGCTGCGCGAAGTTGTGCAGCC
>CAMAYP010000124.1 GCA_945862415.1 Chryseobacterium gleum
GTACTGGGTACTGGGGACTGGGGACTGGATTTTGGGGACTTATTATTAGGTATTAGGGGTTGGATATAGCAATAGGATGGCGCGCTGCAGCCCGGTGCAGCACTAAGTAATCAGTATTCAGCACTAAGTACTCAGTATTCAGGAGTCTGCTCGATTAAGTGTGTCAATCACCAAATTTGACACTAAATGGAAAAGAAGAAATTTGATTTCGAATCGTTTGCTAAAAATGCAGCTGATGAGTTGCGTTCGGGCAAACCCATGGTAGGTCGTGATGGCGTGTTCACACCGCTTTTGAAGATGCTAATAGAAGGCGCTTTAAATGGTGAGATGGACGCACACATGGCTGAGACAAGAAAGCCTAAAAAGAACCGGCGTAACGGCCATACCCAGAAAACCATTCAAAGCCCTTTGGGGGGCTTTGAGGTTTTCTCTCCGCGCGATCGCAATAGCACGTTCGAGCCGCAAATCGTGGAAAAGCGAAGCCACAGCATAAGCAGCGATATCGATCAACAAATCATCGCGCTTTATGGTCGCGGCATGAGCTATAGCGACATCCAAGGACATCTCATGGAGATTTATGGACTGGCCATATCCGATGCGACCCTGACGGCAATTACTGATCGCATCATACCACAGATTAAGGACTGGCAGAATCGTGTCTTAGAGAGCGTTTATCCGGTTGTTTGGATGGATGCTATGCATTACAAGGTCAGAGAGAATGGGAAGGTTATATCCAAAGCCATTTACTCGGTGTTGGGTGTAACGATTGATGGTCAAAAGGAAGTGCTTGGCATTTACTTCGGAGACCATGAGTCATCGTCGTTCTGGCGTCAAGTGCTAAACGAGCTGCAGATGCGTGGTGTAGAAGACATCATGGTTGTTTGCATCGACAATCTCAGAGGCTTTGGCGATGCTGTTGAAGACATCTTTCCGCGCACAGACGTGCAGTTGTGCCTGGTGCATCAGATGCGCAACTCGATGAAGTATATGAGTGATAAGGATATAAAACCTATGGTTGCCGACCTCAAGAAAATCTATAAGGCCATCAATGAAGACCAAGCCAGGCATGCCCTTGCAGCTGCTGAAGAGACATGGGGTATTAAGTACAAAGCCGTATTCAGAAGCTGGCATAACAACTGGGAGCGCTTAACCAACTTCTTCAAATATCCGCCTGCACTGCGCAGAATTATTTACACGACAAACCCCATTGAAAGCTATCATCGAATGGTGCGTAAAGCCACCAAAACCAAAGGAGCGTTTGTGTCTGAAGATGCAATCGTAAAACAGATATATCTTGCCACCATCAACGCTCAAACACGGTGGAACGGAACCATGTTCGGTTGGAGCACTGTTCGTAGGGATCTTGAAGAATATTTTGGAACTAGAATTAATAACCCTGACACACTTAATTAAGCACTCCCAATAGTGAAATAGTGATTAGCTCCTACCGCACCACTTCACCACTTCACCACTTCACCATTTCACCACTTCACCATTTCACTGTTTCCCTAGTGTTTAAAATGCCTCACGCCCGTCATATACATCGCCACACCGTTCGAGTTGCAGTAATCGATTGAAAGCTGGTCTTTGATAGAACCACCCGGCTGCACAACAGCCGTGATACCGGCCTCCTTCGCTATTTCTACGCAATCGGGGAAAGGGAAGAATGCATCGCTTGCCATAACCGCATCGCTCAAATCCATGTTGAACGAACGTGCCTTGTCAATAGCCTGACGAAGTGCATCTACTCGCGAAGTTTGCCCAGTCCCGCTTGCGCAAAGCACGCCGTTCTTTACCAATACAATGGTATTGCTCTTGGTGTGCTTCACGATTTTATTGGCGAACACCAAGTCGCTCAATTGCTCGCCGGTAGCGGTTGAAGTCGTCGCCAATTTGAAATCGGTTACGGCTTCCGTGTGAGCGTCTTTATCCTGATACAAGAAGCCATTCAGCACAGTGCGCACTTGTTGAGTTGGCATCTTAACCGTATTGCGTTTCAACAAAATTCGATTCGCCTTTTGCTCGAGCAATTCAAGGGCAGCCTCATCGAACTTCGGCGCTATAATGACCTCACAGAACAACGAATGAATGAGTTCGGCTGTTGCTAAATCAATTGGACCATTGGCAATAAGTACTCCACCGAAGGCCGACACAGAATCGCAAGCCAATGCCACTTCATAGGCTTCCTTCATGGTGGCACGTGTTGCAATGCCACATGCGTTGTTGTGTTTCAGAATAGCAAACGTTGGATTGTCGTTCGCGAATTCATCAATCAAATTCACAGCGGCATCTACATCGAGCAAGTTGTTGTATGAAAGTTCTTTTCCGTTCAGCTTTTCAAACAACGCATCCATATTGCCATAGAAAACACCGCGCTGATGCGGGTTTTCACCATAGCGAAGTACCTGATATTCATTTTCGCTGATCTTCAACGATCCCGGTTCTTCACCAAGGAAATACGAATAGATCTTCCCGTCGTAGTGCGATGAAACATTGAATGCTTCACGCGCCAGTTCACGTCGCTGCTCGATGGTGCTTTCTCCTGCCTGTTGGATCAGGATGTTGAGCAAATGACCGTAGTAACGCTGAGCCGGCACAATCACCACGTCGTCATAATTCTTCGCAGCACCGCGAATAAGCGAAATACCGCCAATATCAATCTTCTCAATGATGTCTTCGTGCGAAGGGCCGCTCGCAACTGTTTTTTCAAACGGATACAAATCGACAATGACGCAATCGATATTCGGTATCTCGAACTCGGCAATTTGAGCTTGATCACCTTCATCGGCGCGACGATTCAATATTCCTCCAAACACCTTTGGATGCAAGGTTTTCACGCGTCCGCCTAAAATGCTCGGATAGCCCGTAAGCTCCTCAACCGGCACCACACTACCGCCAAGTTTTTCAATAAATTCTTGCGTACCTCCAGTGCTGTACATGGTGATATTCAACTCCATCATGCGCTGCACAATGGGTTCCAGGCCGGTTTTATCGAATACGGAAATAAGGGCTGAAGTAATTTTTTTCGACATGTTTAGGAGGAATTTTGCGCCGCGAATGTAGCACTACAATTCCACCTTATAAGAAACCAGAATCACATAATCCATTTCTTGCGGCGACTCCGTCAAATCACGCTGAATAAGGTATCCGGCAACAACCGTCTGCTTCTTCGTGATTTTGCGCGACAATTGGGCGGTCCAGCGCCAATTGGTAAGCGCCAAATCTTGGTAAGCTGATATGGAGTTAAACATTTCAAACGATGACGAAAAATCTGTTTTCTTGAGGCCACCATACTTCAGGCTTGCCCTGTTGCGCCAAATGGTAGTGAAGTCGGCATCAGCGTCCCCCAATCCGCCGGACATGGAAAACTGGGCTCTAGATAGGAATTGAATTGTCCAGTCATTCCATTTTTCCTTGACGGCAACACCATACTGCATGCGCTGTCGACCGTCTACATGCACTCCGTCGTTGCCAACTCCTCCACGATAAGCAGCTTGCAGACTAATGTTTTTTGATGCTTTGTATTCTGCGCCGATATCCACGAACAAGCGCGACCAACGCGTGATGTTTTCATCGAAACGCACCTCCGGACTAACCGTTATCTCAACCCGATCGTTTAACTCACGACTTAGCCCCACGTCCAACCAGAGACCCGCATCGTTAGTTTGCGACCAAAGCAGTGAGCAACCCAACAGCATGAAAAGTAAAAAACTAATTCGCATTGTAGAGCATCATGTCTGGAGCGACCATGGTTTGCTCGCCATCGGTAATTTCCAGTTCGTGCAAAACGGTCATGTGATCTTCATCCCAAGGAACTGAGACAGAATTCGTGTCGGCTGAAAATGCGTAAACCGTGTATTTTCCTGGACGCAGATACAGGAACTCATACTCACCGTTGTAATTCGTTTGGACGCGATCATCCGGCGACACATGATCGCCATAAATGATGTACACGTCTTCGTCGGCTGCAGGAAAAGTTCCAATTGCGGTTGACGGGTTGTTTAACACAACGCGTATCTGGCGCGAAATCTTACCCTTGATGGAGGAGTTGCCGCCATCGCCAGCTTCCTTTTTGCAGGATGAAAAGATGAAAACAGCAAGTATGATAAAAAATGCAGTGGTGCTTTTCATAGTGTTCAATTATTGAATCCGGATGAAAAGGTCTCGTCGATATGCCCGTCTTGCTGGTCTTCGTAGAAGTAAATCTTCACCATCACAGTGTCACGCAAAAAATCGATTTTGCCGATTTCAACGCGATTCACTTTGATCCCCGTTCGCTCTTCGAGATCGGCAATCAACTCCGCACGACGGCCCTTTTGAATAAGCGCAATCTTCTCATACACCACTAGCTTCTGCGACTCGTGACGGAGCAACCAGACATGCTCCAAACCATAGGTAAGTGCCAGAATTGACACGTTAGCGAACATCAACTCTGCAATCGATATTTTTTTGTTGATGAGCGCATTCATCACCGACATACCAATCACGATGAACAGGTAGGTCATTTCTTTGATGGGAATTGCATCGGTTCGATAACGAATGATTCCGAATACGGCAAACAAACCGAGCGCAAATCCCATCTCGAGCTTCACGCTTTCCAACAAGAAGCACATCGTGAAGATGGATAAACTGAACAGGAAATACGTGAAAAGAAAGTCCTTCCTTTTAGCGATGGGGTAATAAATGAGGCGTACCAACACAAAGACAAACGACAAATGCAGCAGCATGCGAATTACAAGCCCCAGCAAATCTTCTCCGTTGAAAAGCTTCAGCCCTCCCAATGGATTGAACTTCTCGGGTTCATTCACCAGCGCAGGGTCCAATGCAGGAACGGCGTCTTGCATTCGAAACAATATCTCACTCCAATCAAGCAACATGGGCTAATTTGATTTTTTCAATTTTCAATAATTTTTGTTTGAAGTTGTTCGACTTCATTTCGGGATAAAGCAGCGCTACACCAAGGCAGTACTTACTCATCGATTCCGGCCTAACCAACTGATTTTTCAACTGACGGAGCACTTCCGATACTCCGCTTTGCTCGTCCCGCTTTACTTCGATAATGACCAACTCCGGAACTCCCGCATTGCGATCTTCGTATTGAAATGTGATGTCGGTGTCGATGGTAAGACGCTCACCTGCCGTGATGTCTACCAAGGTTATTCGACCGAAATTATTCCACAATTTAGGCTCGTACTCTCGATGCTCATGCGTGCGATCATCAATGAATGCATTCTCCTTTTCGTCGATCGACTCTGCGATGCTACCCAACTGAATACGGCTTTTGATGGTGCGACCCTTGTTGGTTTTCCCTTTGTATTCCAAAAAAGACAACTGACTCTCGACGTACTCGCGTTTGCGAATCTTAAAGCGATTGCGCTTGCCGTTGTGATGTTCACGATAGCAGCGAAAATCGACTGTATCGAAATAGAGGGTCTGATATCGATTGACACGCGCGGCCCCAACTTCCAAAATGCGGTAGTTGGCACCCAGATGAAGCAGCATGTCCTCAAGCTGAGCGCGACTCACCATGAACTTTGTGTCGGTACGATTCATAAGACGCACGCTATCCATTTCTTGAAGTGAAATAGGATCAAAGCGTTTCAAAATTGCGTTGAGTTCGTTCATGGTTCGGCGGGGTAGGCGCCAATTATTACTACAAGTTTAAAACAAATGTCCCCCGCGAACAATTCGGGATTCCCAACTCCTATCTCAAATTGTGATACACCGCCTGCACATCGTCGTCCTCTTCGATCTTTTCAATGAGTTCCAAAATCTCATCGGTCTGTTCTTCGTTGAGCTCGGCGTAGGAATTCGGAATGCGCTCGAGGCTTGCCTTCTTCACGATAATGTTTCGTTCTTCGAGTGCTTTCTGCATGTTCCCGAAATCGGTAAAGGCCGAGTAGAGAATAATCTCGGCTTCATCTACTTCCATCGACTCCAGACCGGCATCAATCAATTCAAGTTCGAGCTCTTCCGGATTAGCTACGTTGGCAGGATCGAGTCGGAAAACGCCTTTGCGATCGAATACGAAACTCAATGATCCGCTTGTGCCCAGCGCACCACCGGAGCGATTGAAGTAGAGGCGCACGTTGGCAACCGTGCGAGTCGGGTTATCTGTTGCGGCTTCTACCAGAATAGGCACACCATAAGGGCCATAACCTTCGTACACAATCTCTTCGTAGTTGGAATTGTCCTTGTCGCTGGCGCGCTTAATAGCAGACTCCACGCGGTCCTTCGGCATATTCAAACCACGCGCGTTGTTCATGATCTGACGCAAACGCGGATTATTGTTGGGGTCGGGACCGCCGGCCTTCACCGCCATCACAATGTCCTTACCGATGCGCGTGAAGGCCTTTGCCATCTTGTCGTAGCGCGCAAACATTTTATGCTTTCGGGTTTCAAATATGCGTCCCATAGTGTCCTGATTTAATTCACCCGCAAAAGAACACCCTAAATAGCTTCTTTGCAAAAAATAGACTAAGGCCAAAGGCCATTCAATCGCTATTTTGCGGCCGATAAGTTGCCTACAGGAGATGTTTTTAGAAAACACCGATAATCGCGGTCGCCGTCAAGGATGGATTGAAGTCGTTTGCGGCTCTATGTTTTCCGGAAAAACGGAAGAGCTCATACGCCGTATGCGCCGCGCTGAATTCGCCAAAATGAAGGTCGAGATTTTCAAGCCGCGCATCGACAATCGCTATCACGAAGAAAACGTCGTAAGCCACAACCAGACCACTATTCGCAGCACCGTGGTAGTCCACTCCTCGCAACTTTTACTACTAACAGGCGACGTTGAAGTGATTGGCATTGATGAAGCCCAATTCTTTGATGATGGTTTGCCGGAGGTGTGCAATCAACTCGCCAATCAGGGCATTCGCGTCATCATCGCAGGCTTAGACATGGATTATATGGGTCGCCCATTTGGTCCAATGCCACATTTGCTTGCCATTGCAGAGTTTGTGACTAAAGTGCACGCCATCTGTGTGCAAACCGGCAATCTGGCCAACTACAGCTATCGACACGTACCTGGTGATTCTGTAGTGCAACTCGGCGAAAAAGAATCGTATGTGCCTCTCTCGCGCATGGCGTTCAATCAGGCCATGCAGCAACGAAAGCAAGATGACAAGGGGGAAAACAAATGAGCCTTTCCATTCTTCAGATAGCCACCATTACTGAAGGCCGATTGGCTCAGTCTGCTAGTGAGCAAACAATCGAACGTCTACTCATCGACAGTCGGAAGTTGACGCATGCAA
>CAMAYP010000125.1 GCA_945862415.1 Chryseobacterium gleum
ATGGTGGAGTCGATTTGCGGCAGTCCATCTAGTTCTACCGCACCGTTTAAGCCATTCAAAATACCATCACGCAATCCATAAAACCCTATTCCTATGCGGTGCACACGTCGATACTCCAATCCCACCCGGACACCTCCAATTTTGGTGCGCTGCGAGCCTATAATCGTTTGGCGTGCATCTAAGGCGAAATCCATTTTGTATCTGCGATAGGCAGGGCCCAATTCTCGCTTTCCTGTTATAATCCAGACTGTGTCCGGCTTGATGTCTCGTTTAGGCTGCAATGCCCCATTGAATTGAGCTCCGGCATTTACTGCTAGTGTGCTAATAAAGAAAACGAGGAGCCATTTCATGGGTTGCAAAAGTACATACAAAAGAATGGTCAGAAACGAAAAACGGCCACCGAAGTGGCCGTTTAACAACTGTTTCAATTGTATCAATGAGGCAAGAATGAGTAATTCTTACCATAGAACAAATGCTGGTCCGTGAAGCTTGTTGGATATGTCACTTTCACGTCGGCTATTTTACCGTCTGCATCCAGCACCGGCTCCAATACAGGGTTAACCATCGCGTTGAAAGGCGCAATGTTGAACTTGGCCGCACGATCAATTACCTGCTGGCGCAGAGCCTGGTCAACCTTCTTTCCATAGTTGTCAGCTAGCGCTGCAGCTGCATTGAAATCACCTTCACTGGTGATGCGCTGCACTTCCTTCAACAGCTCGCCAACGTTAGCGCGCATCTTGTCGTAGTCCTTAATATCGATGAAGGTTTTACCCTCACGAGTGAGCATCTCAACGCTACCATCGGTCTTTCCTTTTTCAATAAGCCAATTGCTGATCCAAGCTCTGTTGCGCATGTGGGCTTCTTCCAAATCCTTGCCCTCTCCTACTCTGCGCAACTGCACCAGTAGTCCGTTGCGCAAATAGCCGTCAAACTCTGCCTTACCAACCTCAAGACTCGGCATGAGGCCCCATTCAACCAATTTCGGGTCCATGATGAAGTAGAGCGCTACCAGGTCGGCGCGGCCCTCTTCAATGGTGCTGGCGTAATTCTTCAGCGTTTCGCGAGGCTGTCCAACGCCATCGTTGATTTTGCCGCTGGCGTGACCAATTACTTCGTGCATGGCCGTGTGCAGTTTCCCTGCAATTCCGCCATACTCCTTCGCCAATCGCACCTCCTCCTCGTCATTGGCAAATTCGTTGAGCAAACTTGCTCCGCTGGCTTTCTCATAGGTGTCCTCAATGTTTCCAAGGCTAACGCTCTTACTGCCGTACTTGGCGCGAATCCAGTTGGCATTGGGCAAGTTCACACCGATGGGTGTTTGTGGTGATGCATCACCACTTTCTCCGGCCACATTTACAATGTTGTAGGTAATACCAACCACCTTTTCCTTCTTGTTTTCCTTAGCTGTCGAACTGTTGTCTTCAAACCATTGCGCATTGTCCATCATCACCTTCATGCGTTGTGATGCTTCAAAATCTTTAATTTCTACAACGCTCTCATAGCTTCCGCGCATGCCCAGCGGGTCGTTGTAAGTCTCCACAAAGCCTTGAATGAAGTCGATATCGCCTTCTGTGGCCTGTGTCCAAGTGATGTTGAAGTTGGCCCAATTCATCAGGTCGCCCGTGAGGTAGTACTGACGAAGCAAACGCAAAGCCGCGGCCTGCTTATCGTTCTCAGCAACCTTCTCTGCCTTCTCCAACCAAAAGACCACCTTCTCAAGCGCCTCCGAATAAACGCCTCCTACTTTCCAGGGCTTCTCTACTATCTGGCCATTCTCTTTAACCAGTTTGCTGTTGAGTCCATACTCGAATGGCGTGCGATTGCCAGGATTGCGCATTTTGTTGTAGAACTCCTCCACTTCTTGTGTGGTAACTCCTTCGTAAAAATTCACAGCAGAATTTGCAATGAGATCCTTCTTCACATCACTCTCTACTTTCATCGCCATTAAATCCTTGTCGAACATGGCGCGTTTGAGCTCTTCGCTAGGCTCAATACCACAGTCTTTGCATACATCTTCAAAATAATCCATAGTAAAACCAGGGAGCATTTTGGTGCTGTTGTAATGGTGATGAATACCTGTGTGAGCCCATATCTGCTTGAGATAGAGCTCTAGCTGCTTCCAACCCTCGGTCGACTTATCACCCTTGAATTCGGTGTAGATCTTCTCCACTGTATGGCGAATAGGCAAATTGTATTTGCAATTCTGATCGAACATGATGTCGCGACCTGCGAGGCCGGCCTCATACAAATAATATACTAGTTCCTTTTGCTTCAACTCAAGACTATCCCACTGCGGAATATAATAATGGAGCACACGCAAATCGGCAAACTGTTCACTCTGATAGAGCTTTCCGTCGACTTCAATTCGCTGCTGTTCCTGAGCAGGAGCAGCTGTTTCTGCAGCCTTCTGTTGCGGTTGACCACCACAAGAAAACAGCATTGCCGTGCAAACGGCGAAAATGACTTGATTTAAAAATCGCATAAGTATTGATTTGATTAGTACGGGCGAATATAGAACTGAAAAGCAAAGTCACAAACACTCCAATATGTTGGATCAGGAATATGGCAGCGAGAAAAGCACACCTTGCGCTATACACGTTGACCGGCAATCGCCCTGGCAAAGTTGGACCAGCTCATATTTTCAGTAGCCTTAGCCACATTGCTGCGGTCAATCGGATGATCGATAAAATGAAGCATCACACGGGCCATATCGTTCACATCGCTGTCGTTGGCCAGATATCCGTTAAAGCCGTCCTCGATCGTCTCGGGGAAATGCCCCACTTTGGTTGCAAGAATGGGAAGGTGAAAATTGTAGCTCAGCGATTCGATACCGCTGGGTGTTGCGGTGCGGTAGAAAAGCACGACCGCATCGGAAACCTGAAAATAAACGGGGACTTCCTCGTTGGCGATAAAGCGATTCACCACCACGCACCTGTCTTCAATTCCTAATTCTTTTATCCTTTCCAGAGGATTGTAATCGCGCTCATCATCCGATTTCTGCAACACAATCTTTTTGGCCAACCCAAAGAGAAACTGCTTCATACGCGTGGTCCATTTGGTAGAATCGAGCGTATGCCAGAAGCTCTCTCCGCAAATCAAAAACGACACGTCGCTTCGCTGTTTGGCAACCTGCGCAAAAGCCTCAATGGCCATATCCAATCCCTTGTATTTTCGAATGAATCCGAAAAAAAGCAACACATGCTTTTGCAATCCAAGTCTTTTCTTCTCCTCTTCCACATCGAGCGATGCGATTGGCTTATACAGATCGTACACCGGATGAAACAACTGAACTACCTGCGTTACCGAGCGCTTCTTCGTATCAATTTGGTCGACCAATTCAAACGATTTCGACGGCAACACTTCAAGTAATTCGCGATAAGTTTGAGAGGCATGTAACACAAACGAGTTCGCCTCCTTCAGCGCCCTGCGTGTTAGCATTCTGTCGATGAAGCTATGTTCTTTTTGAATCACGAAGTGCACATCAAAAACAACATGCACTCCCGCCTTTCGCAAACGCTTGGCCATAGCGGCCATGGGCAAACCTTGAAGGGCAATGCTCCATTGAAAGACAACCATGTCGGGGTTGCGCGATCGAATGTATTTGACGGTTTCGAGCCAGGAAATCGGATTATTATAGTTGGTCAGATACGTGACCGTCACCTTGCTTTCCTTCAGCAAATCGACCTTGCTCTGAAGATCGCGAAACTGGCGCGGAATGATACCGGGGTATTGTTGTGTCCAGGAAACGATTTCGACCTCCACTTCCGGAAGCTTCTCGAAGGCCAAGGCCAACGAAGTATTGAAGTTCTGTATGCCCCCTTTAAACATGGGCCCCGGACCAAAACAGATGATGCGCTTCAAAGGAATACTTATTTTTAGTTAGACGCTCTCGCCAACGCGGCCTCGTATACACGACGCATGCCCTCTTCGATGCTGATCTTGGCCTTCCAGCCCAGACGTTGCTCCACGAAAGTCATATCGCAGTAGCGTGAGTGCACTCCAACGGGCTTGTCGAGCAAGGGCTTGATAGTGGGTTCATAGCCGGCTATTTTGCAGAACACTCGAATAATCTCGTTGAACGAGGTAAGACGTCCCATTCCGATGTTGATTGCAGTGCCATCATGGATGTGATCCATGGCCAGCAAAATGCAGTCAATCACGTCATCGATGTGCACAAAATCGCGTCCCTGGTTTCCACTGCCCCACACTTCAAAAGGATCTTCCTTTTTCGCTGCGCGAGCCGCAATAGCCGGAACCGGATAACTCAGATCCTGGTCTTCGCCGTAGCCGCTGAACGGGCGAATGCACGTTACCTTGAGACCATAATGCGAGGCGGCAATTTTGGCGAGGTATTCACCGGTGAGCTTGCTCCAACCATAGGTCATGTCGGGCTCACCCATTTTCTTGAAGTTGATATCAGACTCCTTCAAAGCAATTGCTCCATCAACCGTTTGAAGATCGACCGGATAGGCCGCCGAAGAACTCGGATACATCATGCGATCGGGTAAGTATCGACATGCCCAATAGAACATGTGCGCATCGATTGCTAAATCGAGCGCAACCGCCATAGGGTCGCCGTCAATTTTACTGCGCCCACCAACAATGGCAGCGAAGTGAAACACATCATTGATGCGCGCCACTTCGAAGTTGTATCGTGTTTTGAAGTAATCGCTGTCTGAAGCAAAACCCAGCATGACGTGCAATACATCGGCTTTGATGAAAAGCAAACGGTTGTCGTATACAACGAAACCCTTACCTTCAGCGGTTTTCGCTGCTTTCAACCAGGTATCTGGGTGTGTACCCACCGACAGGTCATCGATGAAGATGATTTGCGCGTCGGTAGTGGCTTGAAGGCGCTTCACCATGTTGCGGCCAACAAAGCCACAGCCGCCGGTGATGAGATGGGTTTTGCGATTCATAGGGCAAATATAGAGTGCGAGTGAAATGGTGAAGTAGTGAAATGGTGAAATGGTACTGCATCACTATTTCACCATTTCACTACTTCACCATTTCACCACTAACATACCTTTGCCACATGACATTCGATCTCATCGACACGCACACGCACCTTTACCTCGACGCATTTAACGAAGACCGGCCTGCCATGATAAGCAGAGCGCTCGAAGCCGGCGTGAAGCTCATGTTACTCCCCAACATCGATTTAGCCAGCATTCCCGGCATGCATGCCTTATGCGACGAGTTTCCGGAAAACTGTTTTCCCATGATGGGTTTGCATCCTTGCGATGTAAAAGACGACTTCCGTGCGGTATTGAATGAAATGGAAGCCATGCTCGATCAACGCCGATACGTGGCTATCGGTGAAACCGGCATCGACCTGTATTGGGATAAAACCACACTGTCGAACCAAATCGAGTCGTTCGAAATCCAGGTAGAATGGGCCAAACAACGCGATTTACCGATAGTCATTCACGCACGAGAGTCGTTTGATGAAATCTTTGCCGTTCTCGACCGAGTCAACGACGAGCGATTGAAAGGCGTATTTCATTGTTTCACAGGCAATGCTCAGCAAGCAAAGAAAATCATGGATTACGGCGGATTCATGATGGGTCTGGGAGGGGTTCTTACTTATGAAAAAAGCGGATTAGCAGAAGTTGCTAAGGATATTCCCTTGGAAGCATTGCTCTTGGAAACCGACTCACCCTTTCTGACACCCAAGCCCTATCGAGGCAAACGCAACGAAAGCGCCTATGTAAAATTCGTAGCAGAGAAGTTAGCAGAGGTCAAAAACATCAACCTTGCTGCGGTTGCCCACCAAACCAGCGAAAATGCAGTAAGGATGTTTAATCTGCCCGTTATTTCATCGAATTAGGCGCTCCCTTCTCATATTTGAGCCATGAATTCGAAGCAAAATATTTTGCTCATCTACACCGGCGGAACCATTGGGATGATGGAAGACCCGGACACCGGCAGTTTGATCCCCTTCGACTTTGCTCAGTTGCGCGTTCACGTGCCCGAGCTTAGACGTTTCGACTGCAACATCGAAATTGTTTCGTTTGAAGAGCCCATTGACTCCTCTGACGTGAACATCGATTCATGGCAGCGCATGGCCCAAATGGTGGAAGTGAATTACAATCATTACGATGGTTTCGTTATTCTCCATGGTACCGACACCATGGCCTTCAGCGCATCGGCCTTAAGCTTCATGCTTCAGAACCTAGCGAAACCTGTCATATTTACTGGATCGCAATTACCCATTGGTCAAATTCGCACCGATGGCAAGGAAAACCTGATTACTTCGATTGAAATTGCAACAGCCACGGAAAACGGACAACCGATTATTCAGGAAGTTTGTGTGTTGTTTCAATCGAAACTCTTTCGAGGTAATCGCACGCACAAGTACAGCACCGAGAATTTCGACGCATTTGAAAGCGCCAACTTGCCGGCACTAGCCGAGATAGGCATACACATACACTATCGCCACGACTTACTATTGCGTCCGAAAGGTCCGCTCATCGTTCGCAAAGCGTTCGATGACCGTGTAGCTATTTTGAAAATATTCCCAGGCATGTCTAAAATGCTCGTAGAAGGATTGCTCAACATCGAGGAATTGCGGGCAGTGGTATTAGAGACATTCGGAGCCGGCAACGGTCCGACTGAGTCCTGGTTTTTGGATGCACTTCGCAAAGCAACAGCACGAGGTATTATTATATTGAATGTAACCCAATGCAACAAAGGCATGGTTGAGCAAGGACTTTACGAAACCAGCAGTGCCTTCGAAGACATCGGCATCATAAGTGGCGGCGACATGACCACCGAGGCAGCGCTCGTTAAGCTCATGTACCTCCTCGGTCTCAACTACACCCCAACAGACGTAAGGCGAATCGTTCTGGAGTCGATTAGTGGCGAGAGAATGAGTGGGAAGTGATGTATGGCGAGTGACGTGTGGCGAATGACGAGTGGCCAATGGCGAATGGAGAAAAGAGAATGAAGAATGAAGAATAACTGCATGAAGAAAGCATACCTAACACCTATAACCTGTTACCTAGTAACCAGTACCTAGTACCCACTCCCCAGTAACCAGTACCCAGTACCCTCCTATGTCCAAGCTCCTTGTCATACGTTTCAGTTCGATTGGCGACATTGTCCTGATCTCTCCTCTGTTGCGTGCAATCAAGAAGCAGACGAAGGCACCGGTAGAGATTCACTTCCTCACCAAGAAGAATTTCGCCGGAGTGCTTGAAGCCAATCCTCATATCGATCGGA
>CAMAYP010000126.1 GCA_945862415.1 Chryseobacterium gleum
CGTTGAACTTACTCTTCAATGCCTCGTATTTCATGAAGTCGTTCTCGTTCAACCCCACATACATCGGATGAAAATTAAACATCTTCATGCCGGGTATACGATATATGTCATGACTCACGCTCCAGCGAGGATTTGGGTTCATACACTCCACATCATCTTCCCAAAAAAATGGGATTCGTACCAATTTTTTACCCGTACGATTGGTATGAAGCAGGTGAGGGATTAGTTGAGGAGTATCTGCCAAAAAAAGAGAGCAGTCTACCGTTAAATTGTATTCATTGCTCAACTTTGAAATCAGTCGCGAATTCTGATAAAGCGCGTGCGTTCGCACTGATTTTGCTTCCGGTACCAAATCAAAACAATAGCGGATGATTTCATCTTCGCTTTGACCGTGGGATGAGTTGGGGAAAAAATTCGGATGAATACCCAACTCAAACAAAGGATTTGCCTTGAGTTTTTGCAATGCCGGTGAATCATGCGTTACAAACCAAGTGCACTTTACGCCGTGCTCTGTGAGTAACGATGCCATCTCCTCAATCATGAAATCGGGAGCCCAATCGATATCAATGGTTATCGCATACAAATCATAAGTTGCTTTTGACATCTATTGCGTGTGTTTATTTAGTTCCAACAAGTTTGCGATGTTTCCACCCAAAATGTTCGCATGCTTCTCAGGTGCAATCGGCCCCACCACCTCGTCAAAATCACGCAGTGCTTGCGCAATGGAAACTTCCGGGAAGTCGCTAGCCCATATCATGCGCCGATCGTAGTGGTGACACAACCACTTGATATCGTTCGCAACCGATGTGTTTTTATACTTCGACAGCGTCATGCTTAAATCGATGTAGACATGATGCAAATCGCGGCACATTTCTGCCATCTGAAGGATTCGTGTGCCACCCCCATGCATGATGAGTAAGTTTGTATTGCGCAGCATTTGCGCCAAATTAAAGAAGTAAAGAATCGGATCAACCGCCGAGGGTGTGTTGCGATCGTGCAACAATCCACACACGCCGATAACCATGGGAATCGGCATTTCGTCGTTCTCCCTCATCACAGCAAAAAAGCGCTCATCGTCGGCGGCATACTTCCCGAAGCGGTTGTGGAATTTCACGAAGCGTTTTTTGCCATCGCCAAACTCAGCACGGAACGCATCGGCCGCTGCTGCCGGTGTATCGAACAATGCAGGATTGAAAGTACAGGCGTGAATAATCTTTCTATCGGAAGCTACGAGTTTTTCCTGCTCCGCATTGCCAATAGTGCCAGGCAATGGAACTGCGATGGCTGCATCGATACCGGCTTCTTCGATACAAGCGCGAAGTCTTTCAACCGATGCATCGTGAGGTGTTGTAAACCATTTTCCATCGGCCGTGATATGGACATTCGCATCAATAATCATTGCATAATGAATTTTAGCGCAGCGAAAGCAGCTTCAGCACGGCTTATGGCCTCAGCGCGATTTATACCTTCAGTAACAATATAACCGGGCCTGTTTGCTCCGTGATCCATCGTGCGCACAACAGTGCCCTCTGCCATGGTGAAGCCTATATCGATTATGCCCGGCATTTGGGCAGCTTCATCTAATTTTTCGATTCGCTGAAAAACACCCTCAGGTGCATTGAAGAACTTGTAACATGCACCACAACTCTGCTTAGCAGAAGGATCGATTTCTTCTCCCAGCAATATCTGTGTGAGTGCCTGTGGCATGCTCACTCCGGAAACAGACTCTACGATGGCTCCGAAAATGTGCCCGCCGCCGGGCCTTCCGGCCATTTCAATCATCTTAACTCCTTCGGGTGTTACCATGCACTCGGCATGCAACGCTCCCGATTCAAAGCCCATCGCCTTACCTGCACTGGCAACCAATGCATCAACCTCTTCAAGTATTGTATCTGGCAAAGCGGCTTCGTAATTTATCTGAATGGTTACTCGGTAATTATCATGCTGCTGCAATTCTTTATCGGCCTTGGCTAGGATATACGCCTTGCCATCTTTGAAAAGACCTTCTATGCTGACTTCGGTACCGCTCATGAATTCTTCCACGATGTAGCGGGCACCTCGCGCATTCTCCATGGCAAATTGAGCTGCAAAAGCAATATCGTTTTCATTATTCACCTTGCTAACACCGCGGCTTCCCCACATCATGCATGGCTTCACAATACAAGGAAATCCAATGCGATGCACTGCGGCAGCAATTTCCTCGGCAGACGTACACACCTCGAATTGCGGCTGAGCCACACCAAACTCTTTCCAGCGTTCGCGCATGTAACCCTTGTCGGTAAAGAACTTCACTTGTTCAGGATCGTAGCACTTCAGCCCGCGTTTTTTGTTGGCGTATACGGCAGGCAATACACCGGCGTCGTTGAGTGCGAGCACCACGTCAGCGCCAATTTCATCGGCATACTTCCCCACTCCATCCACATCGCTGATGTTGACCGCTGCATGACCATCGGCATATGCGAATGCAGGAGCATTGGGGTTCATATCCACGCAATAGACTTCATAGCCCAGCTCCTTAATTTTCTGAATGGAGCGTGACATAAGCACGCCGCCACCCAATTGCAAAACGCGTTTACTCACTTTCGAATGAATCGTAATTAGTAACTATTGAGCGCATCAATTACCGCTTGTAACTGCTCATCGGTAAGCTCGGCATACATCGGCAACGACACACAATGGTTTGCGAGGTATTCTGCATTAGGACAATCGCCTTGCTTGTATCCCAAATGCGCATAGGCCTTTTGCAAATGACAGGGCACCGGATAGTGCAACGCAGGCATGATGTTGCGTTCGTTGAGGTATTTCATCAAATCGTCGCGATCGGGGGTGGTGATCACAAACAGGTGATAGATACTATCGGCCCACTCGGGCTGGTGTTGCAGCGTGATTTTAGAATTGTTGATGTGCGATTGGTAGCGCTTGGCTATCTCCCGACGGCGGTTGTTCCAGCCCTCGATGTATTTCAGTTTGATGGTAAGCGACGCGCCTTCCAATCCACCCATGCGGTAGTTGTATCCAATCTCATCGTGGTAATAGCGCACTTCACAACCGTGGTTCCGAAGCGAATGAAAGTGCTTCTTGTATGACTCATTGTTCGTAGTGATACCGCCGGCCTCACCGCATGCGCCGAGGTTTTTTCCCGGATAGAAACTATAGCAGGCCATTTCACCGAAAACACCAACCGTGGTGCCTTTGTAGCGCGCTCCCTGAGCCTGGGCTGCATCTTCAATCAAAAACAAATTGTGCTTCTTGCAGATTGCTTGCACGCCTTCTATGTCGAATGGCTGACCATAGAGGTGCACGCCAATGATGGCTTTGGTGCGAGGCGTAATTTTCTCTTCAATCTTGGTGATGTCTATCTGCCATGTATCTGCAGTGCAATCAACAAATACCGGAGTAGCACCGGCATGCGATGGCCCCCACGCGGTAGCAATAAACGTATCAGCGGGCATAATTACTTCATCGCCCTGACCGATGCCCAATGCCAACATCGCGAGGTGGAGTGCCGTGGTTCCATTGTTCACACCAATTGCATACTTCGAACCGATATATCCGGCGAATGCGTTTTCAAACTCCTCTACGAAAGGACCGCCCGAAAAAGCCGTCTTTTCGTATACGCGTTCAAACGCTGCAAATACCTCTGACTTTATTTGCTCATGCTGACCCTTGAGGTCTAGGCATGGTATCTTCTGTAGCACCTGTGTTGTATTAGACATAATCGTAGTTGATTGAGGCCGCAAGATACACTGAAAGCATAAAAAAAGGCACCCTTTGGATGCCTTAATAAGTTGAATTAAACGTTACGCAATGGTGCGTTCTATGCATATGCATTAGCGATCGCTTACCCGACGTATAACCTTCGCTGGGTTGCCCGCGACAATGGTGTTTTCAGGGACATCCTTCAAGACTACAGAGCCGGCCCCAACAATAGCATTCTCTCCTACCGTTACGCCCGAAAGTACCGTGACACTGCTGCCCAAAGAAGCACCCTTTTTGATGCGGGTTTCTTCCACATGCCAATCGGTATCAGTTTGCAGGCTTCCATCTGCATTGGTAGCGCGCGGAAAACGATCGTTGATGAACGTTACATTGTGACCAATGAACACATTATCTTCAATGTGCACCCCTTCGCAAATGAAGGTATGACTCGAAATTTTACAGTTCTTACCGATGGTCGATCCCTTCTGTATTTCCACAAAAGCACCCACCTTGCTGCCATCGTCGATGCTGCAACCATAAGCGTTTACGAAGTTGAAAATCTTTACATCCTTGCCAACTTTTACGTTGTTCAGGGACTGCTTGTCGTTGTTGATGGTGATGGTTTCCATATGGGGGCGAAGGACTGGGGACTGGGGACTGGGGACTGGGGACTGGAGACTGGGGACTGGGGACTGGAGACTGGGGACTAGGGACTGGGGAGTGGGGGGTGGTATGTGATGCCTTGCACTCAGTACCTAGTACCTAGTACCCAGTAACCAGTACTCAGTACTCAGTACTCAGTACCCAGTACCCTTGCTCACAACGCCACCTCCCGGCCTTGTTCTTTAATTGAGATTTGTGCTGCTTCGAGGATGCGAATCGTGTTGAGACCTGAATCGTAACTTGCTATTGGCTTTGAGCCAGTCATGATGGACTGTATAAAATCCTTGGCCATACCGCCAAGGGCTTCTATGATGTCGAGCTTTGGGATGAACACATCGCCCACCCTGTAATCGACCAAAATGCGCTGCTTCTCTTCATCGGAGCTCACCTTGTGAGCCGTGTCGTAGATGCGAATTTTTTCGGTAGGCTCCATGTCGTTGAATACAACCATTTTCTTGTCGCCACCCAACAGCATCATGCGAATTTTCACGGGCGATGACCAAGAGCAATGAAAATGGGCGATGAAATCGTGGGCGTACTTCACTGTGAGGTATGCTATATTCTCGATTCCATTGTGAATGTGACTCACGCCCGTTGCCTGCACACTTTCAGGCTTAGCAGGAATCAGATAATCGAGTATAGAAATATCATGTGGGGCAAGATCCCAAAGCACATTCACATCTTGCTGAATGAGCCCGAGATTGATGCGTGTAGAATCGAAGTACTTCACATCTCCCAATTCACCTGAATCGATCAGGCTTTTCATTTTCTGAACTGCTGAAGTATAGAGAAACGTATGGTCTACCATGAGCACTTTCCCATGCGCATTGGCCAGTGCAATTAATTCTTCAGCATGGGCAACGGTATCGGTCATGGGCTTTTCCAGCAAAACGTGCTTGCCCGCCATCAATGCCTTTTTGGCCAACTCAAAATGCGTAAAAACAGGAGTGGCAATAATTACCGCATCTATTTCTGCATTTGACCAAATCGAGTCAATATCAGAAGTTACTTTTATGGAAGGATACGAGCGCGAAACCAGCGCCAGGCGTTCAGGCCTTAAATCGACCACTGTATGAACAGTGGTGTTGGGCGTTGAAGCGAAGTTGCGAACCAAATTGGGACCCCAATAGCCGTAACCGATAATTGCACAATTGATCATAGTAAAGATGTGTGAGGCAAATATGCCTCATTGAGTGCCTGTTTCAGCACGCAAGTGTAAAATTTGACTCAACCATAAATTTCACACAAGAAGTGATAATCATCTATGTATAACAGCGTCTGATACTCAAGACTTGCCTCCTCGGCCAAAACCTCAAGCAACACCTCATCGGGGTAAATCCATGGGAATACCTGTGCTTTTCCTTCGCATTGCACCTCGAACTTCACTTCACACGGGGTGCCTGAAGACAATTCAACAACTGCGCTTTCCTCTTTGAAATATCGGATGTCGGTAGAGTCACCAATAATGCGTCCACCGGGTGCCAAGAGTGTTTTCAGATGGCACAGCAAGTCGATCAGCCCTTCTTCTGTTCCGGCAATTCCAAAGCCATTCATAAGCAGAAGAATAGTATCGAACTGCTGCCCCGAAAAGTGCATTACATCAACCTCTGTGACTTCGCGTACTCCACGCGCGCGCATCACCGAGCACGAGAGCGATGAACGCTCGAGCGCCACAACCTCGATTCCGCGCTGCTGCAGTACCAGCGAATGACAACCGGCCCCCGCCCCTACATCCAATACGCGACCCTTGCAGCGATTCAACGCTTCTAGTTCCGCAGCATTCATTTCAGATTCCGCGCGAAAAAATTGCGTTGACAACATCGGTGCGTCCTGCATTCCGTCAATAATCAACTCGATCTCGCTCATCCCATTTTCGAAATGATGTTTCCAAATGGCATGTCCAATTACGTCGTTTTGAAAACCTTGTAAATCGTTAGTAGAGTTCATATTGCAAATGAACTACATTCGTCTGCACAAAAGATATTGGGAATGCCTGTTATACATGCAACCTTGATTGCTTCCGACGGGTCTAACCAATAGCGAATTAACCCCATGAAAGGTACCCTACTCATTTTCAGTTTGATGCTTTGTGTGTACCTGTCCAATGCACAGCTTATCACCACAAGCAATCTCACGGTAGAACAATACGTACAAGAAGTATTGCTGGGCCAAAATGTTACTGTATCGAATATCCTTTTCAACGGTGGCCCGGCCAATGTTGTGAGCCCGGCCGTGGGAGGCTTCGATTGCACCAATTGCAATCTTGGCATTGCTTCGGGATTTGCCATGACAACAGGCGATGTAGCCGGGTTGGTGGGACCCAACGATGAAAGCGGTTATGCCGGAACCGGGACCGGTTTGGCGGTAGGGCAAGATCCCGATTTACTAGATCTTATTCAAGAACTAATTCCGGGCGCCGACCCGAACATCGTCGATGTGAATGACTGGGTGATTATAGAATTCGACTTTATTCCACTGGGCGATACCATTCAATTCCAGTACGTGTGGGGCTCAGAAGAATATTCTGAATATGTGGGTACCAACTTCAACGACATTTTCGGATTCTTCATTAGCGGACCCGGCATTTCCGGGCCGTATGCCAACAACGCTGACAACATTGCGCGAGTTCCCGGAACGAATGCTCCGGTTGCCATCAGCACCATCAACAATGGTCCAAACAACACAGGACCATGCGTTAGTTGCGAGTACTACAATCAAGACGGGCAATACGGCACTTTAGCATTCGACGCCCCCGAGCACACCGATCCGATGTATATGCAAATGGATGGTTATACCGACATCCTAACGGCCAC
>CAMAYP010000127.1 GCA_945862415.1 Chryseobacterium gleum
TGAGCACCGAAACAACCTCTGTAGAATTGCCTAAAAGCTATCAAGCCGCTGCGCAAGTTTTAAATCAAAACAACATTCGCATCAACGGCAATCAAATCGAAATTCAAGCAGGAGCAACCGGATACAATGTGTTTTACAAGTAAAAAAAAACGGATTACGGCACTTGCTTAAGCAATCCGTAATCCGCAGTCTGTAATCCCTTACTCCTAAACCGTGAGCCATCCTAACTGAAACAACAGAGGCATTCAATTCGACTAGAAGCAACCATTGATTAGTGAAGTTCATAGGTTTTTACTTGGTAGTTTAACCGATTTCAATCAATAGCCCTTTGGCTCTCTTGAAGTATGTCGTACCCTCAGAATTCGAATCTGATTGGTTTCATGATGAATTTGATAGGTAACCCTGTAGCTGAAGACGACAAACGCTCTGAAATTTTCATCTTTCGGCGTCTTCAATCGATCAACTTCAACCAACAACGGATTGCCGGAAAGTTGATCGAGGCGATCAAGAACAGTATCCAGAACAATAGCAGGAGCATCCTCACTTTTCGTTTGCAGATAATCAAGGATATCTGAAAAGTGTTCTAAGGCAAGTTTATCCCAAACAATCTGATAACGCATAAATTCATCATTTGCGTTTCAGTTTCTTCAGTGCCTCAGCGTGCGAAACAAAATCCCCTTCATTAACCCTTGCTGCAGCATCGTTCAGCTCATCATTGTATTGCTTGCGAGTCATGTGTTCTGCTCCAGAATCCAAATTGAGCATAGACTTCATCATTTCAAGAATGAGCACTTGCTGCTTTGCTGTTAGCAGAGGCAAGTAATCATCAACCTGTTTGCGAATGGAAGCTGCAGTCATATGGTTCAGTTTTATTCAAAGTTAAGAAACAGAAGAATCAATTCATTCGAAATGATCTACGGAGAATTCTTCTCGGAATTAAGCATGTGTTAAAGAAGAGACATTGAAAGCGGGCTAATTACTCCCCTTCACCCAACTCCTCGACCTTCTTCAACTCCTCGTCAATCATGTCTTCAATCGCCTTACGTTCTGCTTCGTTCAGCTTTGCGTTGAGCTTCGCCTGACGCTTCAAGAAACGATACATATCACGTTTGTGAATTTCATAGGCAATGTAGACTGTATACTTTCCTTCCGCATTGAGGTACTTCTCCTCTCCAATTTTGCGCAGGTCGGCAATAGTGGTATTGGTTACTTCACGGATTAAGGACTGGAACTTATCGTTAATCTCGCTGCCGCTTGCCGTCTCATTTTCATGCAAGTACTGGTCTGTAACCACTTTCATGCGGGTTTCAACTTGCTGGGCCAACTCCTTTTTCGCTTGAAGATCGGCTTTGTTCTTCGCAATATTTTCGTCGGAGCTATCTCCCTTGCCTTTCGCGCGGAAGTAACGAGCAGAGCTTTCGTATTTATTGCCGGAAAATGGCTCCTTCACTTTTTCGCCCATCGGAGATGTCGATTTACAGGCTTGCAGCGCCAACAAGAGAATCAACCCGGGCACCAGCAGAAAATTTTTGAAAGCGTTCATACAATCTTGGATTTAATTTGACGCAAACTTGCTAAAAAATATGCCAAGTCCGCCTGTCCGATGATAAAAGATGTACACCCTGTTTTGAGACCCGCAGCTGAACATGACCTGTGGGAAATACTGGCCATCTACAACGAAGCAATCGCAAACACAACCGCCATCTATGAGTATAGTGCGTTCGATGATGCGTACATACAGAATTGGTGGACACAAAAAAAGGAAGGGGCACATCCCGTACTAATTGCCGAAGTTGATGGTCGAGTAGCAGCCTTTGCCACCTACGGAGTGTTTCGCGCACGTGCCGCTTATCGCACTACCATGGAGCATTCGGTGTATGTGCACCCATCGTTTCAACAGCGTGGAATTGGTCGGCTGTTGTTGAAGGCCATCGAACAAGAAGCTCGAAACAGAGGAGTGCATGTTCTCATCGGCGGAATCGACGCAGAGAATCACACGAGCATTCGGCTGCACGAACAGGAGGGGTTCACAAAAGCCGCGCACTTGCACGAGGTAGCCTACAAATTCGACCGCTGGTTGGACCTGGTGTTGATGGAGAAAATTCTCCAGAGAAAATGACGAAGCTCCGAAGAATTTGACATATCCAAAAGTCTCCGAATTGTAAAAACAATTAATTTCGAGCACCACTACGCCTTACGATTTAGCCAATTCTATTTTGTACGTAACGCGATTCCTACTCTTGATGACATGGGTGCTTTATGCAGCCCCTGGTCTGCTGTGGTCACAAGACTGCATCTTTGAAGGGCAGATTACAGAATCGTTTATACTTGACTGTCCTGATCAAGACCAAACGTGTCTTGCAGGCGGACAATCGATAGAACTGGAGGTAATCGCGGGAAACGTTTACACGTTTACCACATGTGGTGATGTGATATTCGATTCACAGATAACACTCTTTGCGGATGATTTAACAACCATACTGGCATTCAATGATGACGACTGTTTTTTGCAGTCTACCGTGACGTGGACAGCAGATTTCTCCGGAATTATTTACGTGCAAATCAACCAATATCCATGCGACTTCTCAATAGAATGCATCGAATTTTATTTCGAATGCAACCCCTATGAATTTGCAGGTTGCCCAAATGAGAATATTCTAGTCGACATAATTACACCTGTTTGCCCCGGGGAATACATTATTCCTTGTTTATTTGGTGGTGAGGGCGTTTTTATAGATGTGGTGCAAGGCAATACCTATAGCTTCTATACATGCGGAGTGAATGACTTTAACACTGTCCTAACTCTATACAATCAGTCGGGATTTACCTTGATTGATTTCAACGATGATTTTTGTGGATTGCAGTCTTCCATTACATGGACAGCGGACTACACCGGGCAGGTGCAGCTCCTTCTCAATGAATCGCCGTGTAACCCCACGGCAGTTTGTACTCAGGTAGTTGTTGTTTGCGATTCACAAGCTCCGGTAGGCTGTGGAAATGACAATGTCATAATTGATCATCTTACTCCGGATTGTCCTTCAACTACCACTGTTGATTGCATTACGGGAGGGCAAAGCATTCTGTTGGACGTTGAATCGGGAAATACCTACACCATCTCAACGTGCGGAAATACCGACTTTAATACGGTCATTACTGTTTATGATGAAACCGGAAGTTTGATTCTCGATTTCAACGACGACTTTTGCGGAACACAGTCGCAAGTGGCATATACAGCAACTTTTACAGGGACTATTTTAATACTTATTGATGAAGCGCCTTGTGCAGACAATACCATTTGTACGCCGCTCACCATTGAGTGCGACAATGGATGCAATACGAATACTATATTGTGTCAGAACACTGCCGGACCCTTCAATTTTGGTCCTATCGTTGAGCAAGTTAGTTCTTGCCAAAACTTGTATTTTAATTCTCAGTTTGCTTATATACTCGTTAACATTTCTACCACAGGCCCCTTAAGTCTGCTCATTGAAGGTAATTCAACGCTAGGCTTTTTAGATGTATCTGTTTTTAATATTCCCAACGGAGTGCCTCCGTGCGAAGCGGTTCAAGACATCGCAAATGAGATTGGATGCAACTATGCCGATTTCTCATCAGGCTGCAATCAATTCGGCAACGCATTTCCATGCCCGTCGACAGTGCCATCACCAATAGTAACTGCCGGTCAAACCATCATGATTATTGTGGAAGATTGGCTCAATGGCCCTTCCGATAATTTCAATCTGCAATTGGGTCCCTTGCCCAATGCGCAGTCGGGCCCGGCAAACCCTACAATTATCGACCCTGCTCCCCTCTGTTTCAACAGTACCCCAATTCAAATCGTTGCGGTCGATGCAGGTGGAACATGGACAGGTACGGGAGTAACTGCAGAAGGTGTTTTTGATCCACAGGCAAGTGGAATTGGAACCTTCCCAATCTCTTACTCTATTGGACAATCGCCCTGCACCGCCACCGACCAAAGTGCTGTACTGGTTGTGGAATCACCCAATGCACAGATCATAGCTTCGGATACCAGCATTTGCGCCGGCGAGCAGGTTACACTCACTGGACAAGGCGGAGGAACCTATGCGTGGAATACAGGACAAGCAGCTAGTTCCATCCTAGTGCAGCCCGCCACCACCACCACATACAGCGTAACAGTAACACTTGGTTCAGGATGCATAGCATCAACGAACCAAACCATAGGGGTTACGCCACCTCCTACACCCTCTCCTATTTTTCACAACTGACAACGCTGTGAGTATAGTCGCTGCGTATTTTCGTGCCCCATGATTTCCGATAAGAAACCGGTTCAAGACTTCATTCAATTACTGGATCAGCACGGTATTCGGGAAGTCATCATTTGTCCGGGTTCAAGAAACGCTCCTTTCAGCATCAGCCTTGCGCACGATAAGCGCTTTCGAGTGCACAGCATTGTGGATGAACGGAGTGCTGCTTTTGTTGCACTGGGCATGGCTCAGCAACTTAATCATCCGGTGCTTATCATTTGCACCAGTGGAACAGCGGCCCTCAATTTCGCACCTGCTATAGCCGAAGCTTATTACCAACGCGTGCCTTTATTGGTGGTCACTGCCGACAGGCCCTTTGAGTGGATTGATCAAGGCGAGGGACAAAGCATCCGGCAACGCGATGTGTATCGCAATTACGTGAAGGCATCGTATGAAATTGCAGAAGAAGCATCGGAAGGCGACTTGGTGTGGTACAACGTACGCATCATGGACGAGGCTATGCGTATGGCCAATGAAGGCGTGCGTGGCCCTGTGCATATCAATTTCCCATTGCGCGAGCCATTGTACAACCTAACAGATTCGCCGCAACAAACGGCCAAGATGATTAGCCGCGCTAATGCACAGCTTCGTCTTTCAGAGGATGAATTGTCTACACTGCAATCGAGCGTGGCACATTCACAGAAGGTGATGGTTCTTGCCGGACAGATGCAGGCCGATGAAAGCATGCTGCAAGCCATTGCTGCTTTTGGTAAGCGAAGCAATGTAGCTGTTTTCACAGAAGCACACAGCAATCTGGCAGATGACTCGTTCGTCACTACCATCGACCGCTTTTTAGCCGGACTAAACGATGACGACAAGGGCTACCTGCAACCCGACCTGCTCATTACAGTGGGTCACAACCTCATCTCAAGAAAGATAAAAGCCCTGCTGCGAAAGGGGAACTTCGAGCACTGGCATGTCGACATCAGCGGAGAAGGACTCGACACGGTGAAGAAGCTCAGCAAGGTGATACCCCTCACCCCTACAGAGTTTTTTGAGAACATGAATGGTGCGAAGGCATCCGCCGCGTCTGACTATCGCGAAACGGTTTTGCAATGGAATAGCACGACAGCGCAAGCCGCGAGCGCATTCATGACTCAGGCGCCGTGGAGCGACTTGCAAGCGTTTAATCAAATACAACAAGCGCTCCCCACGGGCAGCGACGTACAAATGGGCAACAGCTCAGCGGTTCGTTATATATTATTGCACGACGCCCGCCCCGACCTGCGCTACTTTGGCAATCGCGGAGTGGCCGGTATCGATGGCTGCACAAGCACTGCCATAGGAGCCACGTATGTATCAGGCAAGCTCACCACTCTGATAAGTGGCGACATTGCCTTCTTTTATGACAGCAATGCCTTTTGGAATAACCTGCCTAAAACGAACCTTCGGATTATTATAGTCAACAACGGCGGTGGTGGCATATTCCGCATCATCGACGGACCCGACCCGGACTCACAGGCACTGGAAACCTATTTTGAAACCGCACACACCCGCAGCGCATCGGGCCTAGCAGCCATGTATAATATTCCATTTCAAAGCGCGAGCGATGCACAATCCCTCAATGAAGGTTTGGCGTGGTTGTATGCTCAAAGCAACTGCGCTATCCTCGAAGTCAATACTCCTCGCCTGGAAAACAGCCCGGTGTTGAAGGAGTACTTTGAGTTTATACGACGTGGGGCTCAATGAGTGTGATGTTATAAAGTCAGCCCCTCCGGGGCTGTGAAGCGCTCTCTGCCATCATCAACTACTGAAAGTTGGCGCCTCCTGGGCCAGGAGAGGTGAAAGCAGAAAAGTAATTTTGTGCGTATGAAAGTTAGTCGGTAATTACGTGAAAGGATTTCACAGCTAGTTGTGATTCGTAATTCCCTTATCACAGTCATGTCACCACCTCCTATAAGTGTTGTCCTTCGCTCGGCCCCAGAGGGGCCCAACATCCATAGCCAACGATGGCAGTGCGCACGTTCCAGCCCCGGAGGGGCGGCACAGCGAACGATTGGACAACGCCTCATTTAACCATGTGTCGCAGAATCGTGTCGCCCCTACGGGGCTGCGACACGCTCCATTCAAACCATTGCTATGGAGAGTTGGCCCCTCCGGGGCCGGGAGAAGGTCAGGCGCTGCAAGCTTGGGTGCGTTTTTTCTTCGACTCCGCTCAGCTACAAATCAGGAGATTCTGAAAAGAGCAAGCTCACTGGTGCGACTCCTTTTCATTGACCTTTCTCAAGGGCCGACCTTCCACCTACTACATAACCCCTAAGCCCAATTACCTATTACCTATCCCCTAATACCTAATCCCTATTCCCTAACTATTTTCGCGGCCGATTGTTATTGACCTCAGACAACACGAATATGAGAAACTGGACCCCCATAAAAGAATACACCGACATTCGGTTTGAATACTTTGAAGGCATCGCGAAGATCACCATCAACCGTCCGCAGGTGTACAACGCATTTCGCCCCGAAACCAATATGGAGATGATCGAAGCGATGGACATTGCGCGTGAGCGGAACGACATTGCGGTGATTGTCCTTACCGGCGAAGGCGACAAGGCGTTTTGCAGTGGTGGCGACCAAAACGTGAAAGGTGTTGGGGGTTACATCGGCGAAGATGGTGTGCCTCGCCTGAACGTGCTCGATCTGCACAAGCGCATCCGCGAAATGCCTAAGCCCGTAATTGCGATGGTCAATGGTTACGCCATTGGCGGTGGACACGTGTTGCACGTAGTGTGCGACATTACCATTGCATCCGACAATGCACGCTTCGGTCAGACAGGGCCTAAGGTGGGAAGCTTCG
>CAMAYP010000128.1 GCA_945862415.1 Chryseobacterium gleum
TTTATTGCATGGATGTCGGCAATGACGGATAAAAGTATCGTTTCATTTTGTAAGCAAACGCCTGTGCAAACGGAGTGGCTGGTGCGTTTTACGGCTGAAGAGTATCGTCAGGATGCAGAATGGCCGGAGGGTATAACACAACTTTCCATTCATTCACCGGTGCATGCAATCGCTATCAAAACAGACCTGCAGGAAGTTCAACTGCGAAAACAACTCGGAACCATGAGCGGCGTTGTGCGCATCGAGAAAGGATGGCGCGACACCTACAATTCGCCGGTTTACCCAACAGGCATTGCCCTCATCGAACCTGCATCGCTCTATGCCACCGAATATTTGCAGCAGGCTTTCAATATTCGACCGACTCAAAACCTCGACGCACTTGGATGGCTCGTTGTAGAAATTCCGAGTGAATACTCCTTTGATGAATTTCGAGTGCGCTGTTTGGATTCCGGTCATGTGCGCGAGTTACATCGCGATGAAATCGTTCGCGGATTTTCCCATCAAACGAATGACCCCATGTTCAATAGCTCCTGGCACATTCAACAGGCCAACGATGTGGACATTGACGCACCGGAAGGATGGAACTTGCTTCCAACAAACTCCCCTGCCCGATCCATTGCTATTATCGAAGGTGTGGGCTTCGACACGTTGAACGCCGACTTGGCAGGAAGATTTATTGACCGCTTCAATGCGGTAGACAACTCAACAAATCTTTATTCGAACACAACGAATGAACGACACGGCACCGCCACAAGTGGAATTGCAGGAGCCATTGCTAACAATGCGATAAGTGCTGCTGGACTGGGCTACAACAAACTGAAAATACAGGCCATACGAATAGGCTACAACACAACAACTGCGGGCAACTTCACAACCACGTCGGTTATGCAGGTTGCTGCTATTAATCGCGCAATGACGCAATCATCGACAGCAGCCATATCCATGTCGATTGGCCTCACCACCTATCAATCGGCCATGCTCAGTGCGCTGACCAATGCGCGCTCGCAAGGCCGATCAAACAAAGGCATACCGGTTTTTGCTAGCGCCGGCAATTCAAACCTTAGCACATGGACCAACTACCCCGCGTCCTATTCCGGCGTCATAGCCGTTGGTGCTACAACCAGCAGTGATGCTCGAGCTTCTTTCTCGAACTATGGCAGTGGCATCACACTTTCGGCACCGGGTAGCAGTATTGCAACAACCGACATTACCGGCGTTAATGGCTATAGCACCGGCGACAACACCTATTTCAGCGGAACGAGCGCAGCTTGTCCAATTGCAGCCACCATTGGCGCTCTTATGATTGTTGTAAATGACCAGCTCACCGAAACGCAGGTAAAACAATACCTTGCTCAATCGTGCGAAAAAGTAGGTGGCTACAGCTATGCGAACAACTCCGCGTACACGCACAGCACATGGAGCAATGATTTGGGTTATGGCCGAGTGAATATGCTAGCAGCTTTACAGCTTGCGTCGAACACAAGCCAAACAGTACCCGATATCTCCCTTACTTCTGCAAGTGTTTCATCGTCCTCACCTGAGGTAGGTCAAACAATTACTATCAACTGCACACAACTAGTTACGCCGTCAGCAGGAAGCACTATCTCACCTTTGGTTGAATACCGTTACTCCAGCGATGTCATATGGTCTGCCAACGACATAATCATTGGGACCGATGTATCGACCCTCGGCTCCGGCATTTCTTCCGAAAGCGAAAACATTACCTTCACAATACCTGCAGGCAGCGGCACACGTTATATTCTGGTGCGAGCCGATGCTCAAAACACCGTAGCAGAATTAAATGAAAACAACAACACAAGCAGCATCTCCCTTACTATTCTTCTTCCACCCAGTGCTCCCGATGTAACGGTCCTTAACGCCGCAGTTTCCTCTGCGTCGGTTGTTGCAGGACAAATCATTACCATCAGCTGCACTCATCGCATTTCCTCCGCGAGTGCAACGGTTTATCCAACGCTTCAATATCGACTCAGCACCGACATGACTTGGCAAAGCACCGACACGTTTATAGGTAGCGATGTATCTGCATTCAGCAGCACCGTTCAAAATGAGAACGAGAACATCACCTACGTTATTCCCAATACACCTGGAACCCGCTACATCCTCGTCAAAGGCGACGCAGGCAATGCCATAACGGAGAGCAATGAGAGCAACAACGTGTTTGCAATCCCTGTTACTATCGCTGCCGCAATGATGGCCGATGAAAGTCTAAGCGAACAGAAATCCACAGAAGAACAGCAAACAGCAAACATGCGCATTTACCCCAATCCTGCGATCGACCGCATCCGGATTGAGTCGAGCAATTTCGATTGGAAAAATGTCAGACTATTTTCCACCGACGGACAGCTAATACTTGCATCTGAACGATCTGAACCAAGCGAAGTTGAGGAATTAATATGCCCTCAACTGCCCGGTGGAATGTATGTTCTTCAATTCAGCGATGGCATAAAAACCATAGCGCATCGCCTCGTTATTGAATAAGACTATTTGGTTAGTCTAATTGTTTTACGTCCTTGAGAGGTGATACACTCCAGCAGATAAGAGCCTGCGGGTCTTGCCTGAAAATCGATACTGATCGTTCGCTGCTCATTCGAAGTTTGCAGCTGTTTGGTTTCTTCAATTAATCTGCCTGTTGAATCCAACAGCCTGAATTGCACTGCACCGGAATTTTTCAACGCATACTCTACCCAAAGAATTTCACCTACTGGGTTGGGCCACGCATTGAATACACCAAAGGCATTGAGTTCTTCAGCATTCGTGATAACAATAGTTTCGCATGCCGTAGCAGAACAACCCGCATTCAATAAATCGCTATACGTTGCACAAACCTCAAAAGCACCTGCCGCGTCATAAATATGTGTGCCGGAAGCAGCCAACAAAGGCAGTTCATTATCACCCCATTCAACGAAGTAAGTGGGTTCAACAGCTCCTGTGCCTTCGGCCACAACTAGCACCTCATTGCCATTCTGAGTTACCGTGAGCACCAATTCGCAGCCACCTGACGAAGAGCTGAGGGTTACACTTTCGCAGACATTAATCTGACAGGCTATCGGGTTGGACAAGTCCGTATACGTACCGCAAATCAAATACTCGCCGGCACCTGAGTACTGGTGTGCAGCCGGCACTCCATAGTCGCCCGGAGAACCATCGCCCCAGTCGAAAAAATATTCGGGTTCAATTGCGCCAGCAGCCAGCACCTGAATTTCAACACCCAACTCTGTCACCACAGGCACAAAGTCGAAATAACAATCGCCGACCAACGGATCAATATTCACTTCCGTGCAAGCATTGGTTTGGCATCCGGCATTGCCATCGACTCCATAATGAACACATACGTTATAGACAGCAGGTATCGGATAGGTATGTTCCACAACAGGATTGAAATCAAACGTACCATCACCCCAATCGATAATGTATTCAGCATTTGCTCCGCCGTTACCAGTAATGATTGCCGATGCGGTTTGTACATCTACATCAACCTGAAGCGCTACATCACAATCGCTGCCCAATCCGACCACTTCAATGTTCTGGCATTCATACAACTCGCATGGCAGCGTTGGGTCGGCATCGATCATTTGAACGCATACCAAGTAGTTGCCCGGTTCAGCATACTGATGCAGCAAGGATGCTCCAACTTCTGCAGGAGTTCCATCGCCCCACTCTATCGTGTAGATGGGAATCGAAGTGTTGTCGCTAAATGCTTCCAGAGCTGCAACCAAGGCAATAGTCTGCACATCAAAACCCATGTTGCATGAACCACCGGTCAATATGATTGAGTCGAAAGAAGAAAAAATACAATTCGGATTGTCCAGGTCTTGATACGTGTAAAACAACACAAACTGTCCATCCGAAGAATAGTCATGCTCTAAAAATGGCGTTGATGATGTATCGGCAGACCCATCACCCCAGTCAATAATGTACTGCGCATTCACAGCTCCGTTTGCTACAAACTCTATGGTGACATTCGAACCTGTACCACCGATATTCAAATACGCATCGCATTGGGCTGAAGCTGATACAGCGAGCAGCAGGCCAATTATTCCGAGAAAAAAAGACTTCATGGTTAGCAGGAATGTTTGATTTCAACAAACATAAGCAGGTGCCTACACTAATAGGCAGAATTTCGACCAAAAACAAGAGGCCGCCCATTGGCAGCCCCAAGTCACTAAACCTTTAACCAAAACCTACCCACTTGATGTTGGGAGAGTCTAGTTTATAAACCAACCAACTACCCGAACGGTTCACCTACAACAAAAAAATTTTACTTTTCGGGCCGAAGAAAAAGAACCGACCTCATGAGAATTGTAATTCAACGTGTAAAAAAAGCCTCTGTTACCATAGAAAAAACGGTTAAGTCCGCTATCGGTCCCGGCCTTTTAATTCTGGTTGGAATGGAGGATTCCGACACGCAAGAAGATGCACTCTGGCTGGCTCAAAAAACTGTCGGCATGCGCATATTCTCCGATTCAGACGGCAAAATGAACCTCGACCTCGTCCAAAGCGACGGCGAACTTTTAGTGGTCAGTCAGTTTACGCTGCACGCCCAAACCAAAAAAGGCAATCGACCGTCGTTCATCCGTGCTGCGCGCCCCGACAAAGCCATTCCTCTTTATGAATACTTTGTCGAACAACTGCAGCTGCTCGCAAAAAAGCCCGTCCAAACAGGCACATTTGGCGCCATGATGGATGTTGAGCTCATCAATGATGGCCCGGTAACCATTTGGATGGACAGCGCATCCAAGGAATAATATGCCAGATTCAGGCGAGTTATGGCATAATACGCTTGTGTGCTTATGAAGCCAATGACTACCTTCGGCGCATGCTCGAGAAAGACATACTCTACCTCAAGGGTGTGGGGCCGCAGCGCGCTGAAGTGCTGAAGGCCGAGCTAGGCATTCGCACCTGGGAAGACCTCCTCGAGTATTTCCCTTTTCGCTACATCGACCGATCGCAAATAACCCGTATCGCCGATATACAAACCGATGCAGCCAACGTCCAACTCATCGGGCAAATCGTTTCCACTCGTGAAATCGGTGTGGGCAATGGCAAACGTCTTACCGCTGTTTTTCGAGATGAGAGCGGCGACATCGAACTGGTTTGGTTTAAAGCCTTGAAATGGCTTACACAGAGCTTAAAACTCAATCAATCGTATGTGCTTTTCGGTCGACCCACCGAATTCAAAGGCCGCTACAACATTACGCATCCTGAGCTTGAGCTGTTGGAAGACGCACGCATAACACAAGGCAGCGAACTCAAACCGGTTTACAATACCACGCAAAAGCTGACCGGCAAAGGGCTGCACAGCAATGGCATCGCAAAATTGACACGCCAGTTGATTGAAGACGCCAAACCAACTGTATCCGAAAATCTACCCGACTACATCATTGAGCGATTTAAACTCATGTCGCGCAACGAAGCCATCGCACAAGTGCACATGCCTTCTACGCTGCCCTTGCTGGAGGCCGCAAGAAGACGACTCAAGTTTGAAGAACTATTCTACATTCAGATACAACTCGGAAAACAAAAGCTCAGCAATACACAACAAGAGCGAGGTGTTGTATTCGAAAAAGTGGGTGAAATCTTCAACTCATTCTATCATCAACATTTACCCTTCGAACTGACAGGCGCGCAAAAAAGAGTTATGAAAGAAATACGCGCCGATGTAGCGCGTGGCCATCACATGAACCGCCTCATCCAAGGCGATGTGGGAAGTGGAAAAACCATTGTGGCCGTGCTTGCCGCCTTGCTCGCCATCGACAACGGCTATCAAGTATGTCTCATGGTGCCCACCGAAATCCTAGCCATGCAGCACTTTGCTTCCATCAGCGAATTGCTTCAACCCATCGGATTAAAGGTGGCTTTGCTGAAGGGATCCACTCCGAAATCGGAACGAATAAAAATACATTCCGCGCTCGAATCGGGCGAGTTGTCATTCATCATCGGCACGCATGCGCTGATTGAACCAACCGTGAAGTTCATCAATCTCGGTTTGTGCATCATCGACGAACAACATCGCTTCGGAGTGGCACAACGCGCATCGCTTTGGAAGAAGGCAGCTCTTCCACCGCACGTCCTTGTGATGACGGCGACGCCTATACCTCGCACCCTTGCCATGACACTCTATGGCGACCTCGATATCAGTGTAATCGATGAATTACCACCCGGCCGTAAACCCATCAAGACCGAATGGAAGACCGACGCCAAACGATTGGAAGTTTTTCAATTCATCGAAAATGAAATCCGCAAAGGCCGACAGATCTACATCGTTTATCCGCTCATCGCAGAAAGCGAAGCCATGGACTACAAAGACTTGGAAGACGGCTACGAATCTATTGTTCGACGATTCCCAATGCCGCACTACCTCGTCAGTATTGTGCATGGCCAAATGAAAAGTGAAGCACGCGATTACGAAATGCAAAATTTCGTGCAAGGAAAAACACAAATTCTTGTTGCAACCACCGTCATCGAAGTTGGAGTGAACGTGCCGAATGCTTCTGTGATGATTATCGAAAGCGCCGAACGATTCGGACTGTCGCAGCTGCACCAGTTGAGAGGACGCGTGGGCCGCGGAGCAGAGCAGAGTTATTGCATACTCATGACCGGCGTAAAAATCAGCAAAGACAGCCGAACACGTCTCGAGACCATGGTGCGCACCAACGACGGTTTTGAAATCGCGGAAGTCGACTTGCAACTGCGCGGACCCGGCGACTTATCGGGCACGCAGCAAAGTGGATTGCTCGATTTGAAAATTGCAGACCTCGCCAAAGATCAGGTCATGCTCTCAGCAGCGCGCGAGCTCGCTCTCGAAATTCTCGACGAAGACCCCAATATGGAAATGCCGAAGAACAGATGCATTGTAGAAGAGGTCAAAAAGATCAAGAAGAAAAAGACGGACTGGAGCAACATCTCGTGATAAGTGCGAGGTGCGAGGT
>CAMAYP010000129.1 GCA_945862415.1 Chryseobacterium gleum
CTCATGAACCCGCGCATCATTCTCATCCTTGTTTGCCTGTTCCTATTGAACGGAATTCTGCCTGCGCAAGAACGCATGACCGGTGAAGCGATTGTACAACTAAAAAGCGATCGTGACATTGCAACGTTCGTTTCTGAAATGAACGCTCAACTCGGACTCACGGCCGAAGTGAAGGAGTCGCACTGCATCTATGAACGCATGAACCTGTGGCTGGTAGCGTTCAACGAAGAGCAAATTCCCATGCGCGATTTTCTCTATCATGCGAAGAAGAATTCAGCTGTCGCGCAAGCGCAAGTGAACCACATCGTTGCGCAACGCCTCGTGCCCGACGATCCGTTTTTCGAACAACAATGGCATCACCAGCAGGCCAACGATCACGACATCGACAGTGAACTGGCGTGGGACATCACCACGGGTGGAACCACGCCCTCAGGAGATGAAATTGTAGTGTGTGTGGTGGAGCTAGGGGGCTGTAAATGGAATACCATCGATATCGTAGACAACCACTGGGTGAACGTGCATGAAATTCCACTCAACAACCTCGACGACGACAACAACGGCTACATCGACGACTACGACGGATGGAACATCGTGAGCGAAAGCGACGTGATTGATCCCGACAGTCACGGCACACGCGTATGCAGCATGATAGGATCAAAGGGCAACAACAACACGGGTGTAGTAGGTGTGAACTGGGATGTGAAAATGATGATGGTGCAAATTGGTAGCTCTACAGAAGCTGCTGCAATTGCCGGCTACGTTTATCCGCTCGAAATGCGCCGACTGTATAATGAAACGAACGGAGCGCAAGGTGCATATGTAGTGGCTACCAACAGCTCGTGGGGCACCGACAACGGACAACCCGCAGACGCTCCTGTTTGGTGCGCCATGTACGACTCTCTCGGGGTGCACGGCGTATTGAGCTGCGGATCGACGAGCAACAACAATACGAACGTTGATGTGTTTGGCGACCTGCCCACCGCATGCCCCAGCGATTACCTCATTTCAGTGGGACGCACCAACAGCATGGATGTGCGTGCTTCGGGTGGTTACGGTCTCACCACCATCGACCTCGCTGCTCCCGGCGACGCAGTGTATCTCGCGAATAACACGACGTACACAACAACGACAGGCACCTCATTTTCGAGTCCGTGTGTGGCGGGTGCCATCGCACTCTTGTATAGCGCACCGTGCACGGCATTCGACGATAACGCGAATACCAATCCGGCGCAAGCTGCAGCGCTCATGAAAGACTTCATTCTAAACGGTGTCGACACTACTACACAACTTCTCGGCGAAACAGTAAGCGGCGGAAGACTGAATGTGCACAACAGCATGCAGCTACTTATCAACTCGTGCGATAACGGACAATGCATGGCGCCTTATGGTCTGGAAGTAACCCAGTCGCCAGGCACGTTGAACTACACCATCAACTGGAATGACTTGATTGCTGCAGAAGATTACCGTCTGGAATATCGACCTGTCGGAACTACAGCATGGACATCCATCGAATTGAACAACGGCAATACAAGTGTCCTCGAAAATTTATTGGCGTGTACTGATTATGAAGCACGAGTAGCCGCCTACTGCACCGACTCACTCAGCATGTGGTCGCAGATTATCGAATGGGAAACAGACGGCTGCTGCATTCAACCGCAATCGCTGCAAGTAATTGCTTCAACGCCCAACTCACTCACGCTGCAGTGGAACGAAGTACTTGCGGCAAGCGGATATACTATCATAGCAGCCGATGTAAACGGCAACACACAGCAGTGGCTTACCAACGAGACGGACACGTTCACCATCAACAATCTGACAGCTTGTTCCAACTATACTATCAGCATCAGTTCTGCTTGCAACAACCCGGAAGGAACAGCCTACGAAATACCGGTGTTCACAACCGGTTGCGAAGACTGTGCACTCATACCCTATTGCTCCACATCGGCCAATGCAGATGTAGAGTTTATTTCCAACGTTACCGTGGGCGATCTTCAACGCACTTCAACCAGCGACAACGGCTACCTATTGGTGCCTGATGTAACGGATACACTCTATGCAAGCATGACGTATAGCGTGAGTTGCACACCGGGCTATCTTGGCAACGCTTACAATGAGAATTTTCGGATTTGGATCGACTACAACATCGATGGTGATTTTGAAGATGCCAATGAACTCGTGTTTGACCCTGAGCCAACCACGATTGAGGTGACGGGTTCATTCACAATGGCGAATACCGTTACCGAAGGTGTTTCGCGCTTGCGAGTTTCCATGGCCTATACACCTATTAACGCGAACAATGAACCTGAGCCATGTGGCAACTTAACTTATGGTGAGGTAGAAGACTACTGTGTGGTGCTAGCACTCGGAAGTGCGATTGAGGAATCTTCTCTGGAAGCACCATCATTCAGCATTTACCCTAACCCGACGTCCAAACAGATTCGCATTGTAGGATTGAATCAACGTCCGGAACAGGTCGATTTGATTGCTGCTGATGGTCGTTTAGTAAGTCGTCTATCCACTGCAAACTGGCCAACAGTTTCCATCGCAGATTTTCCTGCAGGAATGTATTATCTCTCCTTGCAAACGGCTGAAGGTCGTCGCAGCTTACCACTGATTGTGCATGACTAATTCAGGGCTTCCTTTTTTCGAAAATGATGTTCCCGTCCAATCGCTGGAACACCCTCTGTGCACAGTGAAAGGCGTCACGGTGGATGTGAAGCGGCTCGATCTGCTTCATCCGCTCATCAACGGAAACAAGGGTTTCAAGCTGAAGTACAATTTGCTCAAGGCTATGTCGGAAAAAGGTCAAGCGGTGCTAACGTTTGGCGGTGCTTGGAGTAATCATATTTATGCAACGGCAGCAGCGGGAAAAGAACTAGGCATTCGCACCACCGGGATCATTCGCGGCGAAGAGCCTGCACAATACAGTTCTACACTTGAATTCGCCCGGGCGTGCGGCATGCACTTGGAATTTGTATCGCGGTTGGACTACGAAGAAAAAAATACCGATGAATTCAAAGCCTGGTTACAAGGGAAATTCGGCGACTTTCATCTCGTTCCGGAAGGTGGTTCTAATTATTATGGCATCAACGGATGCATGGAGATTCTTTCTGCATCCGACAAAGCAAACTACGATGCAGTGGCTCTGGCCGTGGGCACAGGAGCAACGCTTGCCGGTATGCTGCTGAGCGCAACGCCACGTCAACGGTTAATCGGATTTTCAGCGCTGAAAGGCGGCGATTTTTTGCGCGATGACGTCTTGCGTCACCTCGAATATTTCTTGATGAATAAAGAGCTCGCAAACGATTTCGCGTCACAGTTTTCCATTGAAACAGGTTATCACTTCGGTGGCTATGGCAAGTGGACCGATGAGTTAATGGGTTTCATCACCGAAATAGAAACTTCCTATAATTTGCCTCTTGATCAAGTCTACACCGGCAAAGCGCTCTTCGGACTGCTCGACTTGATTGCGCGCGATACATTCACATCAGGAGAGCGCATTCTTTTTGTGCATACGGGCGGGTTGCAGGGACGAGGGTCGATGCAATAAAAAGGCCTTCCCGAAGGAAGGCCCTTTTCAGTTTGTAGCCGGTTCAGATTTATTGCACCACCAACCGCTGCATTTGCACGCTGCCCATATTGGTCATTTCAATCATGTAAACACCTGCGCTTAACCGCCGGTCGAATACAACAGTCGTATTGAAGGTCTCTTCAACCGCATACACGCGCGTTGTAACCGAGCGACCCGCTGCATCCAGCACGCGCAACTGAAGTTCCCCCCTTTGAGTATTGCTCAAAGACAAATTGATGAAATCGCCATTGCTGGGGTTTGGATAAATCAACAAGCCTTCTTCATCAAGAATTGCAATGCGCTCCTCTGAGTTCAGTGATTCCTCAGAAAACATGCCGCTTGCCGATGTATTCAACACTTGTATGCGGCGAGCAGGACCATAGGTTCCACTGCCATAATCAAAGTTCGGACGAATGCGAACGCTCCACACTCCGGTTGAAGGTAGGTTCTGCAGAACGCCCAGTGGCAGATAAGGGGATGCACCTGACCTAGTATACTCTGCGGGCTGAACCGACACAACTGTGCCATCGTTGCATCCTGCAATCTGCGTGAACTCATAGGTGAAGCTCTGCACACCGCACAACGGTATGGTGATGCGCTCACCTATGAGCCAGTTGGAACGAAGCAATGAAGCAGGACAAATCTGTGATGTGCGCACCTGGTATTGTGGCGCAGCGATTATCGACACATTACTGCACAAGCCCAAAGGTGTTCCGTTCACCGTAATCGGCTCAACAGTGCCCGCGCTGTTCGCAAGCGCGTACAATACATTCACCGTTGTGTTATAGAAACCTCCATAGCGCAATCCAAGTGTTGGGTTCGAAAGTGTAATCAACCCATTGGTACCGGATACCGACGTCGGACTGCCGCCCGTTTCACCCGCTGGAGCAAAGTTGAAGCTATAGGTCACTCCTTGCGACGGCGCGCCGCGGTATAATGCACGGTAAGCATTACACAGGTTCAAGCCACCCACAGGAACAGCCGTAGCACAGGCCGATGGCATCAGGAACTGAAGGCAAAGAGCGAATGCCCCGCCCTCATCAGCACCGGCTCCTCCAACCGAGATAAAATATTGTTGTCCTATAGTGAGCCCATTGTAATTCAATCGCTCAAAATCAGTTGGTCCACTTGCCGCATTTTCGGAAGCCAACAAGACGTAATTATCCCCTTGTTTAGAATACAGCGCAATGGCATCATCTGCGGTTGTGCAATTTAAGTATACCGACACAGCCGTGGACTGCGCGGTAAACCTGTACCAAACATCATTGCCGGCAAACTCCGTTGATTCTGAGGAATTCTCGGCGCCAAACGTATTGCCCTGAATCGGGAAGCAATTCGGATAGTTCGTGTTGACACTGTATTGCAGATTCACTGCTGTTGATGGGCCGTCGTTACCGGGCACAAAGCACGGATTCAACGTAACGGTAGCGGTATCCTCAGCACCACAACCTATCGCATTGAACGCAGCTACTTCATAAATCGTAGTTACGCTTGGCGATACGCTCACCATTGATGCTGTTGAACTGTTGGGGAACCACTCATATCGAATTGCTCCAGGCGCATTGATGTTCAAACTGCTTGACCCATTCAAACAAATGGCAGCCGGTGTGGCTGTTGTGACAGCATCAAAATGTCCGTTGCGAACATCCACCTCTTGTGAGTATGAAGTTGCGCCGGTAATGAGGCATGTACTCTTGCAAATAAAGTAACGCGTGTTATCCACGCCATCAGCCCAAGTGAGCAAGCCATAGGCTCCCGGTATTTCCGTATAAGGTCCGCCGCTAGTTTCAGATGACATCCACTGGTAGCGAACACCCGCTTGTACATCACGATCTGCAATACGCAGTTCGGTTGAATTACCTGATGGTCTGCAGACTACGGGCGACCCGGCGAAGCCCATCGTACCCGAAGGTGAGCACGTGCATGCCGGTGTTAGATTCACCGTTATGCTTTCCTCCTTGGTTTGGGTAAAGGATTGTCCACCGGCATCTACCCCAGATATGGTCATGGAAACAATGTAGGTTCCCGGGCGCTGATAGTAGTGCTGCCTTTCATCTCCCGACTCAGGCGATGTGCCATCGCCCCAATTCCACATTACGGATGAAGCGCCGGTGCCATCTGAGAATAGCGACTGATTGCGCGCACACAGCATCATTCCATTGGTCTCATAAGCCATGCGCGCTGTGCTGTTGCAACAAGGAGGCGGAGGTGTTAGAGCGCACTTCACTTTAATTGTTTTGGTCAATGTAATGGACTGCGTTTTCGAACACCATGCCTTTAGTGTGACAGTATATAAACCGCTGCCAGCATAGCAATGGACGGGGTTTTGCTGCCAGCTGAAATTGCCGTCACCGAAATTCCAGAAGTATAGCCACGAAGAACATCCGGGCGTGGAGAATACCGGAGTAAACTGTCTGCAACAATTGCCGGCTGCCGTCACATTGAAATTGTTTGGCAGGCAGCATGGAGGGGTACAATTCACCGTCACCTGCACACATTTAGTATCGTAACAAACCGTGCCATCGCTTAAAGTAATACAATCAGAATGGCAAATCGTGTATGTCCCGGATATGCCGAAGTTGAACGCTGTGACATCTCCTGCAAACACTGCAGGGTTATTTCCAAATACCCAGGACTCACAACCGTAGGGATTTCCTTCAGGCGAAAGATCTGTGACGGTCACCGAACAGCCATTCACACTCACACTGAATGTTGCATCGAGTGTGCTGCAGGGATTCGGGCAGTTGACCACCAGCGTTTCACACTTTTCACGGCGGCAAACAACTCCATTCAATCCTGGGTCACATGCACTGTAACATACTATGTATGTTCCATTCTGAGAAAATTGATAGGATGCCGTGGTTCCTGATAATAAAGCCAAAACATTATTGGACACATCGGTGATTGTGAATGCGCTGCACACCGTAGAAGGACCGGTGGCGGTAAACGTATAATTGCAGTTAGCGCCCGCGCTATAGGTAAAATTAGCATCTGCCGCACAACAGTCATAAACAACCTGTGGCTCCGCTGTGAGCGCCCCACTTCCGGGAGTGACGCTGTAATTGCCAAGCGAAGTATTTAGAGGATACGTGAGAATACTGATAGGAACAGGCTGAATACCGGGGTAGATGTAGCTACAGGAGTCTTTGCCGTCGAAATACGGACGAATGATATGTGTTTCCGCAGTTACCCCATTGTCTTCGTATGAAGAAAC
>CAMAYP010000130.1 GCA_945862415.1 Chryseobacterium gleum
TCTCCATGAAATGGGCATACCCAGCGTCGATTTGAGTGATTTCATTCACGGCAATGAAGAACAGAAAATGAATTTCGTCGCCAAATTGGGCAGCGCGTATGAAGGAATAGGATTCGTGGCTGTCAAAAACCATCTCATCTCCGTATCAACTGTTGAACGCTTATACAGCGAGGTAAAGGCATTTTTTGATCTATCGGAAGACACTAAAAAGAAGTATGAAATTGTAGAGCTCGCCGGACAACGCGGCTACACCTCGTTTGGTCGCGAACACGCCAAGGGCAGCAATGCCGGCGATTTGAAAGAGTTTTGGCACTTTGGCCAAGAGGTTACGGATGGCGATTCAATTAAAGCAGAATATCCAGCCAACATCTTTACCGATGAGTTGCCCGGCTTCAACGAAGTAGGCATTCAAGCATACCGCGACCTCGAAACAACCGGGATGTATATGCTCCGTGCAATTGCCATGCACCTTGGGCTCGATGAGTTTTATTTCGACGATAAAATAAAAAATGGAAACTCCATTTTGAGACCTATCCACTATCCGCCAATCACATCGGAGCCTAAAAGCGCCGTGCGCGCGGGTCAACATGAAGACATCAATCTCATTACCCTGCTTATCGGTGCGTCGGCCGATGGTTTGGAAGTACTCAACAAAAAAGATGAATGGGTTGCAGTAACCGCACTGCCCGACCACATCGTAGTGAATGTAGGCGACATGCTGCAGCGCCTAACCAATGGCAAGCTGAATAGCACTACGCATCGCGTTGTGAACCCCCCGCGTGAGAAGTGGGGCAGTTCGCGTTTCAGCATACCCTTTTTCCTTCACCCTCGCAGCGAAATGCGCCTCGACTGCTTGACCTCGTGTGTTGCCGCTGGAGAAACTCCTCATTGGGAGCCCATCTCAGCCGGCGAATTCCTCGACGAGCGTTTGGCAGAAATCGGACTGAAGAAGTAACCGCCAAGATGAAAATCCGAATCAGCGATCAATCGCTGCGCATTCGACTCTCCCTGCGAGAGGCAGAAGCTTTATGCAACGAAGAAGTGCTTACCACCGAGCTTACCCTAAATGCCCTCGACCAATTTGTGATTGAGTTACGCACTTGGCATCTTGCTATTGGAGAAGTAAATTCTGAAAGACACAAATTGATTGCATCCATTCCCTTGGAAGCAGCCCAACAATTAGCATCTGCATGCGGTTATCGCTTCAGCAACGAACAGGCGTCAAATAAAAACGAACCTCTGCTGTTGGAAATAGAAATTGATTTAGCAAAAGAAAAAAACACATGACCCCTCACCTACTCATGCTTATGATTGAAGTGTTGGCTCTCGGAGCCTTAGTTTCGCTTGTTATCTATCTGTTTAACTCATGGATCAAGCACCGCGAGCGCACTTGGATGTTTGCTTTGCGTCAAGACAACAACAAGGCATTGGCCCCTTTACGCATCAGCGCTTATGAGCGCATTATTGTGATGCTGGAACGCACAACCCCCCAAGCTATGGTGATGCGCCTTTCGGTTACCTCTTCCAACGCAGCCTATTTGCATATGGATCTGACTAAGGCTCTGCGTGAAGAGTTTGAGCACAACATTTCGCTGCAGATGTATGTGAGTGAAGAATGCTGGAGCAAAGTAAAACGCGCCAAAGATGAAACGGGCGAACTTTACAAAGTAGCATTCACCCGTGTACAAGCTAATAGCACAGCCGCAGAATATGCGCGTGAAATACTGCACCTCGAAGCAACAGTGGGCAACAGCGCCATCCGTGAAGCAATCATGGCGATGAGGATGGAGATGGGTAAGCACTTTTAATGGGGACTGGGGACTGGAGATTGGGGACTGGGGACTGGGGCAGAAGGGGTCGATGTTTTGCGGGTTGCGGGGCGCAGTAGCGCATTGACAGTTCGTTAGCTATGCGGGATGGGTAGCTCAAAGTTTCCCTCGCCCCTCGCCACTCGCAGTTCGCGACTCGCCATTAAATATTCCTGATTATCTTCGCGCTCGGTTCAATGAATAACCAAACTCATACTTGACAATGACTCAAATCGGACACAAACCCGAAGGAGCCAATCTGGACTACCTCGGACTCAATCATGTAGCCACTGCCTACTGGAATTTACACCCGGCAGAGCTCGTGGAAGAAACAATCGGCCTCGGACAAGGCGTTCTCACCAACACAGGCGCTCTGGCCATCGACACCGGAGAATTCACCGGCCGTTCGCCAAAAGACAAGTTTATTGTTGCTGACGACACCACCAAAGACACGGTGTGGTGGGGTGGACAATTCAACGTACCCTTCGATCCTGAAAAATTTGACCGTTTGCAAGCCCGCATCTGCGCCTACTTCACCAACCGTGATGTGTATGTGCGCGATATGTTTGCTTGTGCCGATGAGCGCTACCGCATGGGTGTGCGCGTTGTGACCGAATATCCTTGGAGCAACATGTTTGCCTACAACATGTTCATTCGCCCAACGAGCGATCAACTCGCCAACTTCACTCCCGACTGGAACATCATCTGTGCGCCGGGCTTCATGGCCATCCCAGACCAGGACGGCACCCGTCAGCACAATTTTGCAATATTGAACTTCACCAAGAAAATCGCCATCATCGGTGGTACCGGTTACACCGGTGAAATCAAGAAAGGAATTTTTACCGTTCTCAACTACGTGTTGCCGCAAGACAAGAACGTATTGAGCATGCACTGCTCTGCCAACATCGGTGCAGCAGGCGACACTGCTGTATTCTTCGGGTTGAGCGGAACGGGTAAGACCACCCTTTCATCGGATCCGAATCGTCAATTGATTGGCGACGACGAGCACGGTTGGACCGACACCACAGTATTCAACTTCGAAGGCGGCTGCTACGCGAAGACCATCGACCTTACACACGAAAAAGAGCCGCAGATTTATGACGCCATCAAGTTTGGCGCTATCCTCGAGAACATCGGCTTTGAAGAAGATGGTGTAACTCCGGATTACTCGAACTGCGAGAAAACGGAAAACACCCGTGTTAGCTATCCGCTCACACACATCGACAATACCGTGAATCCATCGGTAGGCGGTATTCCGAAAAACATCTTCTTCCTCACCTGCGACGCATCAGGTGTGCTGCCTCCGATTGCGAAGCTGACCAAAGGCCAGGCAATGTATCAGTTCATCAGCGGATACACAGCGAAAGTTGCAGGCACAGAAGCCGGAATCACTGAGCCAACCACCACATTCAGCGCTTGTTTTGGTGCGCCTTTCCTCCCGCTCCACCCTACCAAATACGCAGAGATGCTCGGTAAGAAAATGGGAGAAAGCGGAGCACAAGTGTGGCTCATCAATACCGGCTGGAGCGGCGGTGCTTACGGAACCGGCGAGCGCATGAAGTTGAAGTACACACGTGCGATGATAACGGCTGCATTGGAAGGCAAGCTCGATAGCGTGGCGTATGAGACACACGACATTTTCGGCTTACAAATGCCGACTGCCTGCACAGACGTTCCTACCGAGTTGCTCAATCCGCGCAACACGTGGAAAGACAAAGCAGCATACGATGCAAAAGCCAATGAACTCGCAGAAAAATTCGTCAACAATTTTGACAAATTTAAAGAGTTTGCCAACGAAGAGATTTTGGCCGCAGCTCCCAAGCTGATGGCGAAAGCATAATAGGACTGATTGTAACATACCAACGCCTCGCCTTTGCGGGGCGTTGGCATAAACAGAAACGTATGAAGCACCTCCTTTTCCTACTTGCTTTTTGTTCGCTTTCCATTTCGCTGAAAGCACAAACCTCATTCACCCTTCAATCGGGATTGTTCATGAACGAGCTAGATGGTGGCTTCGAGAACACGACCTCCATTTTGGGAAAAAGTTTGAGTGCAGGGATATCCATCGACCATACCCGAGGAAAGGTGTTTGGTTGGTCATGCGGATACAGTGCTTTCAATAAGTCATTTCAGTTCGGATATCCGATTACCATGACAGGCATTACCCCTACGTCCGCTAGCTATGTAACTGGCTATGTGTTGAGAGCGCAAGAAATCCAATATTCACTTCTCATGCGACTTGGCAAGCACATCAACTTGAGCGCGGGACCTTACATTCAAATCAATAGCGACGACATCATTTCAGGAATGGGTGTTGACCCCAACTTTTACTACCCATCCCTTCCTCAAGACCTCTATAACAGCATAGAATTAGGATATCAGGGCAAGCTTCAATTGCAGTTTTACCTCGGCAGAAGTTTCTACTTTGGCGCCTTTGCCAATGCAGGAGCATCCACGACCGACATTCGCACAAAAGCGTGGAATGATGCATGGTCTTATATCACCGGGCAACAGGAAGATTGGGAAAGTACCCCTTTGAAAAACATCTATCAGCATTACGGGGTTTGCATCGGGTTGCGCACCAAACAAAAAGAAGATTGAGTTGTTTAGCGTTCATGCGAACTTCTTCATTCTCCGTTCTCCATTCTCCACTAACCGTATTCTTCCTTTTACTCTGCGCGTTTGCCTCTGCGCAAACAGCCACCATTTCCGGAACGGTTACTTCGATCTCGGCCAATGAACCGGTGCCATTTGTGCCGATTGTAATTCAGGGAACCACCACAGGGGCTGTCACCGACATCGACGGGAAATTCGTACTATCGAATCTTCAACCCGGCCTTTATAACTTAGAGTGCGCAGCCGTTGGATTCAAGAAGGCCATCGTGTTTGAGGTTGAGGTTACGAATGACCGTCCGGCCACAGTTGATATTCAACTCGAAGAACTTGCAACCGAAATAGGTCCTGTGGAAATCAGTGCAACACGCCGCACCAACGAAGATGAATCGCCCATTTCTGTGCGGTCTATTGGGGTGAATGAGATTAAGCGCAATCCCGGTGGCGACCGCGACATTTCGAAGGTGATACGCACACTTCCCGGGGTAGCCGCCATTCCCAGCTTTCGCAACGACCTTATTATTCGCGGTGGAGCACCCAATGAAAACCGCTTCTACATAGACGGCATCGAAATCCCGAACATCAATCACTTCGCAACGCAGGGATCGAATGGAGGCCCGAAAGGTCTTATCAACGTGGACCTGATCAGCGAGGTCGAATTTTATGCAGGCGCTTTCCCGGCAGCCAGGGGAAATGCATTGAGCAGCGTGATGGAATTCCAGTTTAAAGACGCCAGAAAAGACAAATGGGCCAGCAACATCATTGTGGGAAGCAGCGACATTGGAATAACACTCGAAGGTGCCACCGGCAAAAATTCTGGACTCACGTTTTCGGCCCGTCGCAGTTATTTGCAATTCCTGTTTAGCGCGCTCGGACTGCCTTTCCTTCCTACCTACAACGACTATAATTTGAAGTGGAAATGGGACATTAACGACAAAAACAAACTCTCCATACTTTCCCTGGGAGCACTGGATGATTTTGCGCTGAATCTGAAACTGGCCGATGACTCCTCCTCGGAGAACTTCGCCTATAACCGTTACCTGCTCGACAACCTCGTCATCAACAAGCAATGGAATTATACCTTCGGTGTGAAGTGGGATCATTACGGCGAAAAAGGCAAATGGACGGTGGTAGCGAGTCGCAACATGCTGCAGAACGATGCCTACAAGTATTACAACAACGACGAAACCCAACCCCGCAAGTTTGACTACAGCAGCAGTGAGCAAGAGAATAAGCTGCGTATTGAAAACAAAATATCAGGCAACGGTTGGAAGCTGTTGTATGGCGTTTCGTATGAATACGCCCAATACTTCAACTACTCCAACTTGAGTGAATACAACCCGGCCATACAAGACACCTTCCGTGTTGATTACCGAACGAATTTCAATATGCACAAATACGGCGCATTCGTTCAGTCGAGTAAAAGCCTGCTCGACAATCGCGTGACGCTCTCGGCAGGTTTGCGCGCCGACGGCAACAACTTCAACTCAGAAATGAGTAATCTGAAAAACCAGATCTCGCCGCGCGTTTCATTGCGCTACACCTTCGCACCGCAGTGGAGTTTCAATGCTAATGCCGGCATCTACTATCAGCAGCCCAACTACCTCTCGCTTGGCTACCAAGTGGATGGCGTTTTCGTAAACAAGGATATGCGCTACGTGGCATGCTCGCAGGCCGTTGCAGGAGTTCAATACAACTGGGACAAGCGCAACACGATAATCTCGGTGGAAGGGTTTTATAAATACTACGACCACTACCCTATCAGCGTGAACCGCGGTATCAGCATTGCCAACCTCGGCGCCGATTTCGGCACGGTGGGCAATGAAGCGCTTACCTCTACCGGGCTTGGTCGTTCAAGAGGAGTTGAGGTGCTTTATCAGCAAAAATTCTTCAAAGGACTCTACGGAATTTTAGCCTATACCTATGTGAACAGCGAGTTTACCGGTGCAAACGGAGTTTGGGCGCCCTCTGCATGGGACAGCCGTCATTTGATTAGCATCACCGGAGGTAAGATGCTCAAGCGCAATTGGGAAGTTGGCTTTGTGTTTCGCTACAGCGGCGGCCTTCCGTATACACCGGATGATGTTGCAGCATCGATGAACATACAAAACTGGGATGCGCTTGGTATTGCCATTACCGATTGGTCGCAGCTCAACCAACAAAGGGCCGGCAACTACCAGCAGCTCGATGTGCGTGTCGACAAGAAATGGTACAACAAGCGCTGGACGCTCGATCTGTATTTTGATATTCAGAATGTATATGGATATTTAACCCCATTGAAACCAATCCTCGACGTGCAGCGCGATGCG
>CAMAYP010000131.1 GCA_945862415.1 Chryseobacterium gleum
CTTTTCAACTTCCATAAGACCTTCAGGCCAACCGCGGTGATCGCGTAAGAAGTGAACGAGGTGCTGTCTTACCCACTCCTCCGGTGTTAGTGCAACCCACTTTTTCCGCACCACATCCCAAACTTGAAATGCATCCTTCGCAGAGCGCAAACGCAAATCGGGCTGAGGAAAATGAAGCTTCTGCATGTTTAGGTTTACATTTGAGCGATGAAGTAAATTGCTTCAGCAAAGTAACAAAGAACACCGCCAGATGGAATCGAAAGAAGAAATCGTGAAGAATTGGTTGCCGCGATACACCGGCGCCACACTCGAACAGTTTGGAAGCTATATACTACTCACCAACTTCGATGGCTATCTGCAAAAATTCGCGGAATGGCACAACGTCGAAATTATCGGAAAAGGCAAAGCAATGCCAATGGCCACTGCCGATGGTATTACCATGATCAACTTCAGCATGGGTAGCGCTAATGCTGCTACCATCATGGATCTGCTCAGTGCAATTATGCCAAAAGCAGTTCTGTTTCTCGGCAAATGCGGTGGCTTAAAAAAGAAAAATCAACTTGGCGATTTTGTACTTCCTATTGCAGCCATTCGTGGCGAGGGAACAAGCAATGACTATTTCCCTTCCGAAGTGCCTGCCATGCCCGCTTTTACGTTGCAACGCGCTGTATCATCCACCATACGCGACTTCGCTCTCGACTACTGGACAGGCACTGTTTACACCACCAACAGACGGGTTTGGGAACACGATGAACAATTCAAAGAATATCTGCGTCGCATACGGGCAATGGCTATCGATATGGAAACAGCAACGCTTTTCATGGTAGGCTTCGCCAATAAAATACCTACAGGCGCTTTGCTGCTGGTAAGCGATCAGCCCATGATTCCGCAAGGTGTTAAAACCAGCGAAAGTGACCAGAAAATCACCAGCAATTTTGTCGAAAAACACATACAAGTTGGCATTGCAGCTTTGAAAGAAATTCGCGATGAAGGTCAATCCGTTCGCCATCTTCGTTGGGACTAATATCTAAACTCATCTTGTAGGACATCCGGCATGGAACACCTCCGCATCATTCGCGACATAGAACTTAAAAACTTCAAGCCCATCTATTTCTTGATGGGAGAAGAACCCTACTTCATTGATGTTGTAACCGAGTACATCGAGAACCACGTTCTCGATGAAGCTTGCAAAGCATTCGGACAAACCATTGTATATGGCAGAGACGTATCAATGGAACAAGTGATTTCGCTTTCTAAGAGCTTCCCGATGATGGGCGATAAGCAAGTCGTTATTGTGAAGGAAGCACAAGACATGAAAGAATGGAAGAGCAGAAAAAAAGAAGACGACGATGAAGACATGAAGCATCTGTTGCATTACCTGCAGCAACCCACGCCTTCAACACTGCTTGTATTCAACTATAAAAACAAAACACTCGACAAGCGAAAGAAGGTTTACAAGCAGCTTGAAAAACAAGGTGTGGTATTCGATTCGCAAAAAATAAAAGACTACAAACTTCCGGAGTGGATAGAGAATTATGTCAAGTCCCGCGGGTTCAAAATAAATGGTGGTGCAGCGCAACTGCTCGCGGAATATCTCGGCACGGATCTAAGTAAAGTAGTGAACGCAGTAAATAAGCTTGCTATCATATTACCCACCGGCAGTGAAATTAACGGCCAACATATTGAGCAGAACATTGGCATCAGCAAAGACTACAATGTTTGGGAATTGCAAAAAGCCCTCGGTCAAAAAGATGTGATGAAAGCGAATCGCATCATTCAATACTTCGAGGCCAACCCCAAATCAAACCCAATCCAAATGGTTTTGCCATCGCTGTATAACTATTTCGCAAAACTTGCCGCGTACATTTCCATTCCCGACAAGCGCAATGCCGCATCAGAGCTTGGCATGACAACATGGGCACTCAACGACTATAAAGAAGCCTCATCCAAATTCAACGCACCAAAAGTGGAGCGCATCATTGGTTACATACGCGATACCGACAAAAAATCCAAAGGTGTAAACAATGCTTCAGCCGATGATGGCGATCTGATGAAGGAGCTTGTATTCAAAATACTGCATTAGGCGGATAGCCTATGCGAATGACGTTGATAGCGTCACCCACTCGCACAATGCCTTTGCCTGCAATCACATTTTGGCCAAACATGACTTGGTTTTTCATGGATCGATACTGAGCCAATGTGCGCAACGGCTCTTTACCGCCCAAACCACTCTGCTGATCGATGGTCGTCATTACGCAACGCGAACACAATTTCACGCCACGACATGCTACTTCCCCAATCGCAAATTCAGCCCAGGCATCTTCAACATGCGATTCCTCTGTGTCAACCACAATGTTTGGCCTAAAGCGATCCCAACCAATTTCAGGCTCGCCGGCTTTTTGCAAACGACCATTCAATTCATCGAGGGATGCGGATCCAATAACGAGCAACGGATATGCATCTGAAAATGAAGTAAGCATCCCTTCACCCGCATAAGCTGCATCGACCATACGATGCGACGCCTCAGGCATGAACACCAACCGACACGGCATGTCTAATGACTCACTGAAAAAGCGGTTTATTTCATCTGACGCTTGAATTGCTTCGACCTGATCGGACCACACGCCAACTGAAACCGTCTTGCCCTGTTCAAGTGCAGCCGGAACGTGAACAACATCGCCGGCGGCTGAGCGAATTTCATATCCATTGCCGCCATTAGCTACCCCAAACAGACAGAGTTTCGGCCATTCCCGCTGGGAAATAAAACGCCCCTCATCGTCAACCAACATCCACCTTCGATCACCCTGCGCACCGCGGTCACCGAGTACAAATTCATCACACGGAATTCCAGCAAGTGATTTGATGGGATAGGTGATTAAATGTCGAATGAAAGGCGTCATAAGAATGTCAAATCAACAACCGAAGGTAAGCAACCGCTTATCACCTGTACATTTGCACCGCATGAAAATCGAGAACGACCTCATCCTACGCGCTGCTCGCGGTGAGCAGACTGAGCGTGTACCCGTTTGGGTAATGCGTCAAGCCGGACGTGTGCTAGCCGAATACCGCGCCACCCGGGCACAAGCCGGCAGTTTCAAGAGCCTGCTCATGAATCCGCAACTCGCTGCGGAGGTTACCATTCAACCGGTTGATCTTCTGGGGGTAGATGCCGCCATACTCTTCAGCGACATTTTAGTAATACCGGAAGCGATGGGCCTTCCATACAGGATGGATGAAGGCAAGGGCCCCTCTTTCGACCGCACGATTCATACCGCTGCAGATGTTGACCAGCTATCAACCGAGCATGTGCTCGACAATCTTAAGTATGTCTTTGATGCCATAACCAACATCAAGCGCAACCTCAACAACCGCGTTCCACTGATTGGATTCGCAGGTGCCCCGTGGACTATTTTCTGTTACATGGTTGAAGGTCGCGGATCAAAAACATTTTCACTCTCACGCGCTATGCTGTCCCAAAACCCGGAATTGGCACATAGCTTGCTTCGCAAAATCACTGCCGCCACAATCGCATATCTCAACGAGCAAATTGCATGTGGCTGCAACATGGTTCAGCTATTTGACAGCTGGGCAGGCATACTCAACAAAGAAACATACAACACATTCGCATTGCCATACATTGAAGAAATATGCAAAGCCATCGATACAGTGCCCGTTACCGTATTCGCAAAAGGTGCATTTTTCTCAATGGAAGAAATGGGTCAATTACCGTGTCGCACATTGGGAATCGACTGGCACACAACACCGGAATTTGCGCGCAAATTGGCTGGTACCGACAAAACGCTTCAAGGAAACTTAGATCCGGCAGTGCTATATGGATCGGACGACTTTATAGTCGCGCAAACCAAGCAAATGCTTGACCGATTCGGATCTCAGAAGTATATTGCCAACCTTGGGCACGGAGTTTATCCAGATATTAGTTCCGAGAAGCTCAAACTTTTTATACAAACCGTACAAGCACACCAATTCAACCAATCATGAAACAATACAGTTTATTTCTGCTTTTGTTGGTCTTCAGCAGCAGCATAATTGCCCAGCAAAAGAAGCCTTCAACAACATCGAAGCCGTCAACATCCAAAACAGGCACAGCAGCAAAAGAAACTCCGGTAGCTGAAGCACCGGCTGCACCAAGCAACCTCGTAATGGATGCTAGCTTCGAATTGGACGATGTGAAACTCCTCAAAACATACGGTCAACTGCCACTTATGTTGAAAAACTGGGGTTCACCCAACGAAGCAAAAGCGGACCTGTTCAACAACATGGCTAAAGCAACAAAGGTTGCCATTCCGAAAAACGATTTGGGTACTGAAGAAGCTTTCGAGGGCAGCGGCTACGCAGGCTTCCGAGCATTTACAAAAGACCCCAAGAAAACACGCACATATTTGCAAGCTAAACTTGCGAAGAAGCTCACAAAGGACAAGATGTATTGCGTGAAATTCAACGTCAGCCTTTCTGATTTGAGTAAGTGGGGGGCAAACAATGTCGGTATTTATTTCAGCGACCGCAAAGTCCAGAATGCCAATACAAACGCCCTCACATTCATTCCTCAGATTACTGAAAAATCCAATGCCCCTCTTGTCACAATGAGCGGGTGGGAAACCATCTGCGGTACTTTCCTTTCAACAGGAAAAGAAGAGTACTTCATTTTGGGCTGCTTTGGTGAAGAGGACAACATCAAGCTAGAGAAAGTTATAAAACCGGCCTCGCAAGAAGGAATGATTATGCCGGATGCTTATTACTACATCGACAATATTGAAGTAATCGAAATTGAATCGGTAGAAGGTTGCTTTTGCGGCAAAACCGAAGACCGTGACCCCGATTTGATCTACAGTCGTTCTTATGCAAAAAACATGGACATGAAACCAACAGAGGTAGTTAACGCCACTTCGATTTGGTTTTCCTATTTGTCAGTTGAAATTCCCGCGATGTTTGAATCCGAGCTGCAAGACTTAGCAAAGTTGATGCAAGCAAACCCAAGCATGAAAATAGAACTTACCGGACACAGCGACAACGACGAACAAAACGAAACCAAGACCAAGAAAATTTACATAGGCCTCGCCCTTCGAAGAGCAGAGTCAGTAAAACAATTCTTGGTCGACAATGGAGTTTCGGCATCCAACATCGCAGTAGTTGGCAAAGACAACACTGTGCCTGCTACAGACAAAACAACTCCTTTGGGCAAGGCTCAAAATCGCAGAGTTGTTTTCCAGGTGAAATAAAATCTTTCCTCATTCTAAGAAAGGCCCGCATGATAGCGGGCCTTTTTTTGTTCACAGCAACGTCCTAATAACGCTCGGGCAAATGCCTAAAATATTAGCAACACTTTTCAGTTATTCGCTACAATGAAAGGAATTGTGATACTGCTTCTGACACTCTGTTTTGCCCAATCGAAATGGCTGGCGCAAAACCTGGTAACCAATGGCAGCTTCGAAACAAAATCCTACTGCCCGAGCAATTTCAATCAGCAAAGCCTCAATACAGTGGCAGGCTGGTGGCAGGCTACAGACGGCACTCCCGATTATTTTCATACCTGCAGCGATAAGGTAGGAGTGCCCAACAACGTTTTCGGACAACAATCAGCAAAAGATGGCGATGGGTATACGGGCCTAGTTACATTCAGCGTGGGCAATAAGCGCAATTACCGCGAGTACCTTCAAACGAAACTTACGCGACCACTGGTAGCAGGCGAAATGGTTTGTATTGAAATGTATGTGAGTGCTGCAGATTATTGTAATTACGTGACCGATGGAATGGGTATTTTACTATCCGATAAAAAGGTGGAAAGCAATCTGCAAACAGAACTGGCCTTCAAGGCTACAATGAGCAATCCGCGATTGAATATGCTCGACGAAAGTTCATCGTGGCAATTGATTTCAGACATATACACAGCCAAAGGCGGAGAAGAATACTTGACTATTGGAAACTTTAAGTCCGACAAAGAACTCAAAGTAATTCGACGCACGGAAGACATGAGCGACAAAGGTTATGGCACTTGGTCATACATGTACATCGACGATATAAAAGTGCGCCCCGTGCAGCGTAAGCTTGAGTGCAGTTGTGAAAATGAATACCTGGCAAGCATTGCCGTAGACCCGCCCTTGGAGTTGAGCGAGTACAAGAAAATCAAACTGGACGATATTCTGTTCGACTTCGATGCAGATATACTCACCGACGACGCTCTTAATAAACTTGAAGAGGTGTATGTGCTATTGAAAAAAAACAGATCGATGTACATAGAAATCTCCGGTCATACAGATGTGGTTGGTCCGGATGGCTATAATCTCGGACTTTCAAAACGGAGAGCGCAGCGCGTAATAGATTTCCTCGTAACGAAAGGAATAGACGCCAACCGACTCCAACTTACTTTCCACGGAAAACTTCAACCTGTAGCAAACAATGAGACAGATGATGGTCGGCATCAAAACCGCCGAGTGGAATTTCAAATACTGGAAAAGAAATTCGAGCTAATTCAGTAGCCGTTATGCCTCATTGATTTGCTCCCAAATCAGATCCTTCAAGCGATCAACGTTCATTCCCGAAACTGCAGAAATAAAGATAGATGGAACACCCGGTGGAAGCATCGGTTTCATTTGTTCTATCAT
>CAMAYP010000132.1 GCA_945862415.1 Chryseobacterium gleum
ATTTTCTCAGTGCATACTACCGCGACGACAGCATCATGCTAGGCATAGGAATGACACCTTATGAGTTGATGCTCCAACTGATGGCCAAACGCGACGATCCGTTTTCAGGAGGTCGCACCTATTACTGCCACCCTTCGTTGCGCAGAGAAGGCATGCCGAAAATTCCGCACCAAAGCTCGGCCACCGGCATGCAAGCCATACCGACCACCGGCGTGGCAATGGGTATTCAATACAAGGAGCAACAAGGGCTAACAGCCGCCAACGAAGCAAATTCCGTGGTGGTATGCTCGATAGGCGATGCGGCCATGACAGAGGGCGAAGTAAGCGAAGCCTTTCACATGGCATCACTCAAGCAGCTTCCCATCCTGTATTTTGTTCAGGACAACGAATGGGATATCAGCGCTCATTCCTCTGAAATCCGATTTGGCGATGCCTCAGTATTTGCCAAGGCCTTTCCGGGCATTCGCGTGAAGCAGGTGGATGGCACCGACTTCATGGAATGCTATACTGCCCTTCATGAAATTATCTCAGACATTCGAAAAAATCGCCGCCCATGGCTGATTCACTGCAAGGTGCCCTTGTTGGGTCACCACACAAGCGGTGTTCGCAAGGAATGGTACCGCGACGATTTGGAAAGCGCACAAAAGCGTGACCCATTTCCAAAATTCATTAAGCAGCTCAAAACGTTGGGGTTCGATGAGCAACAACTTATGAAGCTCACCGACGAAGCAAGGGCAATCGTTGAAAACCACTACGCGCAAGCCCTTCAAGCAGAAGATCCGCGTCCGGAAGATCTCTTTTTACACGATTTCGCACCTACTCCGATAACACAGGAGCAGGGCGAACGTGAGCCGGCCGGAAAAGAACCAACTGTAATGGTCGATTGCGCATTATTCGCCATGCAGGAAATACTTGCCAAGCATCCGGAGGCCTTACTATATGGTCAAGATGTGGGCAGAAGGTTGGGTGGCGTTTTCCGCGAGGCCGCAACCCTGGCCGAGAAATTTGGCGACAATCGTGTCTTTAACACGCCCATTCAGGAAGCGTTTATCATTGGTAGCACTGTAGGCATGAGCGCTACCGGTTTGAAACCCATTGTTGAAGTTCAGTTTGCAGATTATATATGGCCTGGTCTCAACCAGTTGTTCACCGAGGTAAGCAGAAGTTACTATTTGAGCAACGGCAAATGGCCTGTGAGCGCGGTTATTCGCGTGCCAATTGGCGCCTACGGCAGTGGCGGCCCTTATCACAGCAGCAGCGTAGAAAGCGTATTGTCCAATATTCGAGGAATAAAAATCGTGTACCCTTCCACCGGTGCCGATTTGAAAGGTTTGCTGAAGGCCGCCTTTTACGATCCCAATCCGGTTGTAGTGCTCGAACATAAAGGTTTGTATTGGAGTAAGGTGAAAGGCACAGAAGATGCTCGCACCATCGAGCCATCTGAAGACTATGTCATTCCATTGGGTAAGGCACGTATAGCCTTGGAAGCCACTGCCGCATCCAGCGTGGCCATTATCACCTACGGTATGGGTGTGTATTGGGCAAAAGCAGCAGCGAAAGACTTTCCGGGCCAGGTGGAGATTGTTGATTTGCGCACCATTCATCCCCTCGATGAAGAGACTGTATTCGCTGCGGTACACAAGCGCAACCGCTGCCTTGTGCTTACGGAAGAACCGGCTCAGAACAGTTTTGCACGTTCGCTCGCCGGATTGATTAGCGAAAAGTGCTTCACGTCGCTCGATGCACCCGTGATGACACTGGGCTCAGAATGCCTGCCGGCTATTCCCCTCAACAGCACCCTTGAGCAAACCATGCTTCCGAATGCCGAAAAGGTGGCTCAAAAAATCCATGCATTATTAGCTTATTAATCAAACGAAACACCGCAAGGAAAAGCGAGCACCGCACCGATGAAAAGGAACTACACCCTTCTGTTTGTATTGGCAGCCGTTGCGGTGTTTTACTTTTGGCGCTATCGAAGAGCGCCAGAAATTGATCCATCTGCAATACGTGTGACCAACGCTTTTGGGGAAACAGCCAATCTCAACACGCTGCTTACCGACAGCAGCATCGTTATTTGCTATGCCTCCTGGTGTGGCCCATGTCTGAAGGAAATTCGCTCGCTCAAAACACATTTTGATGCATATCGGAACACCGGTATTCAATTCTACTGCATCACCGATGATGCTCCGGATAAAATCGAAGTCATGCGAGCAAATATGCCCGCTGAAATAACCTTCCTGCATACGGCCTCACTGAAAGAAATTGGCATCTACTCGATTCCGGCTTCCTTTCTTTTTTTGAATAATCAAATAATTGACAAACAGTTGGAAGCCATTGACTGGCAAGACAAACAACCAATACTCGAATCATTTAACAACCCCTAATTATGGCAAAAATCACAACCATCATAGACGAAACCGAAACACATTTCGAACTGGATCAGCAGGGCAAAAGCATTTTGGATGCAGCCATCGATGCAGGTGTCGACGCTCCTTACAGCTGCAAAGGCGGTGTTTGCACATCGTGCATGGGTAAAGTGCTTGAGGGTACTGTTAAAATGGATGCGAATTATGCGCTTACAGACAAGGAGATTGCCGGAGGCTTCGTCCTTTGCTGTCAGGCACATCCCACATCAGAGACTGTAAAAATCACCTGGGACATTTAAGCCCGTAACATTCTTCTATAGACTAGCACCCCCAACTCGTTGGGGGTTCTTGGCGTTTACTGTAGCACCTATTCATGGGTCATGAAAAGCATGCACTGCGGTTTCTTACATTAGCCCCGCCACTGCATTGCTTTTTTTTTAACCAAAACCCAAGAATTCGTTTTCAGCGATTGTATTAGTTAGCGTATTTGAAGCGTTTGCTTCCGAAATTGGCTGCATACATATCGTCGATGTGAACGGATTTCGTTTCAACACGCATTGGAAAACCGCATAGATCATCGGCTTATAGAGCGTTGTCTGAAAGAAGACCAACGCGCGCAAAGCGAGCTTTATAAGCTCCTTTATAAGCTATTGATAGGCACGTGCTGGCGATATGCAACCGACAAGGAGCAGGCAATTGAATACATGAACCTTGGTTTTGTGAGGATACTGCTCAACCTAAAGCAATACAAGCCCGAAGTACCTTTTGAGCTTTGGGCGAGGCGGGTCACTATCAATACCATGATCAATGAGTTCAAAAAAAACAAGGTTTGGAAAGACCGCAATCGCGTGGGACTTCCGGAGTTTATGATGCAAAAACCCGACGAAAACGAGTTGTCGGGAGCTCAGCAGGATATGCTGGAAGCCATTCGCTCGAAAGCGCTGGCGTTGCCCCCGATGACGTTAAAGGTGTTCAACCTATTCGCTATCGATGGTTATTCGCACAATGAAATTTCGGAAATGCTCGGGATAAGTGAGGGTACAAGTGCCTGGCACTTCTCTGATGGCAAGCGACGCATCCGCGAAGGACTTGGAATTTCCAAACCCAAAAAAAATGAGTGAGCGCAAATCACATATCGACAACCATTTCATTCCGAAAGGACTCGAATTCCGGGAAGAATACATGCACACCGCATTGGGTAATTACCGCAGAAAAAAGCGTGCAATCCTATGGGGGAAAATTGGCGTTGTTGCTGCGATCCTAATTGCATGTTCGGCCGTTTCCATTGTGCTATGGAACAAACCGGCGAATAACTCACAAGCCGAAAAGAAAACATCGAACTCGATTATCGAGCAAAACAAAATACCAACCGATTCTTCGTCGGCTCTTGATTTGGATAACGACGAAGGAACCTTTAACAGGAATAGACAAAGTCCCGCTGTTGAATCTCTAGAGGCAACGCAGGACCTGTCTACCAAGGCAGTTGACAAGGGTGATCCGATGAGTAGTGGCGTCGGGTTGCCCGGTCAGCTGTCGACTTTAAAGAGCAAAGTACAAACAAGGGCTAACAACAGAAATCGTCTGGTTGAAGAGGCCGTTAAGAATGAAGTCATTATTGAGCTCGCAAAAGAAGAAGCTATCAATTATCAACTTTCAAGCAATACACTGGAGGAAAACCAAAGAGTTGAAGATCTTTCGAAACCAACCGACATAGCGTCCATCCCATTTGAATCATTCGTATTTAACAGAACCCTTGCATACCACCGACCGCTGCCCGAACTACCCGTTAGCAAATGGAGCGTTTACGCTTCGGTTGGAGCAAAACTTTGGGCCGACTACGGTTTTGGCTCGGGCCCTTCGAAAGTGGATCCGATGCTGGGCATTGGAATCGACTACAAATGGCGCAAAAAAATGAGTTTGCGTTTGGCCGGACAGTTCTTTACTGTATCGGGGATAGCAGCGCCTTACGTGTCCACTCAGCGAGAATATGCCGAAGGATTCCGCGAAACGACTTACAGTTACCACACCGACAGATTTTATCACACCGGCATTTCCGCAGGTGTTGTTTATCGTCTCAACACTAATCATTCGGTGGGCATGCTGTTCGACAGCAATGTGCTCTTCACAGCGGATAATCGCATTGAAACCGGCAACGCATCAAGCTTCGAGGCGCGCACTTCCAGCGAGGTCAATGCTCGCGGTTATGTGCAAGGTTTCCGTAAAATTCAACACAGCATTGGTTTGTCGTATGAATATTCGCTGGGCAAAAACAAATCCATCGGAGCGGCCTATCGTTTTGGGTTAACCGACGTCACCATCAACTCCTATTTCGGTGAATCTTCGAACCGAAATTCGATGCTCTCCCTCTACTTCACTATTAAACTGAAGCCATGAACAGACTTTTGATACTCTTTATCGGTTGCTCATTTCTGATTGCGTCTTGTGATCGTAAGGATTATATAGAGCCTTCCATAAGCTCTCCCGTTTTTACAATAACAGGCTTGCGCAACGGTGAACCCTTCACGCTCTCGGCAGGCGAAAACGGATTGATTCAGACAGCCATGCTCGAGCGCAATAAATACGGGGAAATGGAATGGACAAGCTCGTTTAGCGCCGCCAATTGTCCAACCTGTGACCCCGTTTTCTCGTTGGTTCTGATTGACCAGGAGGGGGCAGATATGGCTAACTGTGCCGACTTTGAATTGTTCAGCAATAGCCAACTTGAGTTCGCTCAAGAAGCAAGCTCATCCGAGTTTGATGAGTGCCAATTGAGTATCGACGGAATGGATCAAGGTACGCTGGTAACATTCAGCGCTCCCGATGCCGTTTCTCTTAGCGACCAGTCATTTTCATTTCCAAGCGAAGGCCTCTATGAAATAATTTCCGACTTCGAAATTGCAGGTGAAGGCGGCAATGATGATAACGAAGTGCTCATCCAGCAAACAGTTTATGCGGGAGATCACATGCGTGTTTCTGCGCCCTTTCTCTTTGAGTTTCTGGAAAATGAGCCCAATGAAGACCAGGAAGTGCGCTTGCATTTTCCAACTTTACCCGAACTGCGGGCAACACATTGGTTAATCAATGGAAGTTTTACCGAAGAAGAATCGATTATCTTGGAAATCGAAGAAGACACCCAAACTACAATTGAAATCCATTATGTGAATGATGTAAGTGGACTACAAGGAAGTTACACACTTCGCTTCGATAATGGCTTTCCCAATATGGGAAACTGCGACGAAGACGAGCACATCATGCCGGCGCCGTCCATCAATGTTGATTGGGCAAGCCCTGTTTTAAACTACGAGAAAGCATTCATAACCTACGTTTACGCAGGCAAAACTTTCACCTCAGCAACCTCACTCAACACGAGCGAAACAGCGCTTTTTCGTTTAATGGGCTACACTCCATATACTGCGGGTTTGCAAGGCAACAATGCTATAGAGCTGAACGCTTCCTTTTCAGTAAAGTTGGTAGAGGTAGGTAACGAATCAAATGTGATCGAGCTGACCAATTGCAACGCCACATTTGGCTTTGCAACTCCGCACTAACAAAAAACCATACCCAAAGGCTGCAATCCGGGCCTTCAAGCGATACTGTCCATAAAATCAAGTAAGCCGTGTTCGAAAGTTGACTTACATCAACTTTAGCTACTGAACAATTTATGTACCTTCGCACAGTTCGCAATCCATGGCAAAAAAATCAATCATTATTCAGTTTTTGGCGTTCGCAATCACCATCGGTTTGTTAGGTGGCTGCAAGCACCAACCTGAAATAATCGACGATAACGGCAACGGCGGCGGCGGTGGAGGAACGGACACATTGATTGTTGTAAATCCTGACCCTTGCGATCCCGATAGTGTATACTTCGCTAACACTATTCAACCCTTGCTAAACTCCATGTGCGCCGTGCCCGAATTCCACGACGCAATAACCGCTGAAAGCGACGTGGTGCTTTCCAACTACTCGACTATCATGCAGCAAGTGGAGCCGTTTGATTTGAACAGTTCCGACCTTTGGGATAAAGGAATAATGGATGAGAATGATCCAATGCCTCCTGCAGGTTCGCCTCAACTCACACAAGAACAAATAGCGCAAGTTCAAACCTGGATAATGCAAGGTGCCCTCAACAACAGCTGCCAGGAAGATTGCGATCCACTAGCATTCTCATACAGTTCGAATCTGGCCCCTATCATCGA
>CAMAYP010000133.1 GCA_945862415.1 Chryseobacterium gleum
TCAACAGCACTACCGGTGCAAACACACACAGTTTGAACGTTGCCAACCTTGCATCAGGCATCTACCAGTTGCAAGTAGTACGCGGCAATCAAACAGCTTCACGCAAAGTGGTTATTGAATAATCCTTCCGATTAATACATGAAAAGGGCTGCCGAAAGGTGGCCTTTTTTTTTGGGGGGGGACTGGGTACTGAGTACCGGATACTGGGGCTGAGCGCGGCCGAAGTCGTGGAGTATGGAGAATGGAGAATGATAAATAAAAAGGCCCGCTTTGATTTTTCAAAGCGGGCCTTTCCGTTTGTATCTGAATAATCTTTACCTTACCTAGCTGTCAATAAAACCAGTCCCCAGTCCCCAGTCCCCAGTCCCCAGTCCCCAGTCCCCAGTCCTCATGCCCTCGCTAACTCAATCCACGTAATCTCCGGCGCCATACCCACTCTGCCCGGGAAGGCGATAAAACCAAAGCCGCGGTTGATGTAGAGGTATTGACTACCTTCTTGATAGAGACCACCCCAGCGCTTGTAGCGCACGGAAACAGGGCTGAGTTTGATGCCGAATTGCGGCAGTTCGACACCCATTTGAGCGCCGTGTGTATGACCCGAAAAGGTGAGTGCGATGTTGGTTTGCTTGATGACCTGTTCCGACCAATGCGTGGGGTCGTGTGAGAGTAATATCTTGAACTCTTCGTTGGTCACGCCTTCCATCGTTTTCGCCAAATCGCCGTGTTGGTGAAAGCCAAGTCCCCAGTTTTCACTGCCGAGCAAGCGTATCGACTGACCATCCTTTTCCAACAGCACATTCTCGTTGCGCAACAAACGGAAACCCGCCTCTTTGTGTATTTCAAACAAGCGTTCTTGGCTTTGTTTCTTCAATTCGGGATGGTTGCCCATGGCATAGTCGCCGTAGTCGTGATTGCCTAGAATGGAAAACTTCCCACCCTTGGCTTGTATGCCTGCCAGCCTTTCTACCCAAGGCTCCGCTTCATTAGCAAAGTTGTTGACCATGTCACCGGTAAAGAATACGTAATCGGCATCGAGTGAGTTGATCAAGTCAAATCCCGGCTGCACTTCATCGAACGCTTCGTTGAAACTACCCAGGTGCATATCGCTGATTTGCACAATGCGCACCCCATCGAACGCTTCCGGCAAATCAGGGAAAACAATGCGTTCTTGCAGCACCCGATAGCCAAACTTGCCGCGTGTAACGCCATAAATCATGCTACCCGCCCACACTGCTGCAACGCCTAAGCCCATCTGATTAAAAAACTGGATACGCGTCATTTTTTCGTGTGGTTCGCTATCCGGCTTGGTGAAGAATTTCATGGCCAACCATTTCACTCCATTGGCCAGGTCGTTTACCAAATGAAACGTTCCGAAAACGAGCTTGGTGGTAACCGCAATAATGAAGAAGCCGACCGCGAAATTGAACAGAGTATAATTACGAGAGCCCTGCCATTCGTGTCGGCTCGTAAAGTTGAGCATCATAAAAACGATGGTTCCGTATGCAATGACAGTGGTCGACCAGAAGGCTATGAGCAACGCTTTTCTCCAAAATGGATCGAAGGAAGTCAAACTCATGCGCAGCCCTTTGAACGCATAGAATTCAATACCGGAAAACAGCAGCAACGTAAGGAGCAAACGCATCATGGCCTCATCAAATAAGGCGTCAAAGGTAATCGTCCACATCGCGCGAGTTGCAGCGCATCGAATAAACAATCGTTAAAACACCTGACTAGAATCAATTTAGACGGAATATGCCAATCAGAAAAATCAGATATTTTCGCTTCAACTAAATGAATCCATATGAGAAACATTCTGATTGCATTTTTTCTGACCTTTTCAAGCGCTCTTATCGCCCAAGAACAAAACCGTGTTGTGGTAGTGCTTGCCAACGGCAATGAATACATAGGCACCATTGAAAAAGACGATGGCCGGGAAATGTATCTGATGACCATCAACATGGGCGGAGTGTATTTGCAGAAGACCGACATACGCAGTGTGAAACCCGTCACCAACGACAATCAAATCGTAGCTGGAGAATTCCGGAACACGGGTCCCTTCACCACCCGCTATGCTTTTACTACGAATGCACTGAGCATCAACAAAGGCGAGAACTACACCATGCTCAACTTGTACGGACCGGAAATGCACATGGCTGTTACGAACCGACTTTCGGTGGGCATCATGAGTTCGTGGATTGGCAGTCCGCTCATCTTAGCGTTGAAGTACACCATTCCCACGAAAAATCCGAATGTCAATTTTTCATTGGGAAACCTCGCCGCCACCTCCGGCTATTTGCAGAGCTTCCGAGGCTATGGCAACTTGGCCTTCGGCAATGTGACCCTTGGCAACCGCTTGAACAACGTGACCCTTGCAGGAGGGTATTTCATGTATCGCGGCGGTGGTTTGGGAAATTACAATCAGGCATTTACAACCATAACTGATTCATACGGATTCGAAGACAACAACTTAAAAGGGTTACCAAAACCCGTTCATGGTCCTATGTTTTCAGTTGGCGGTATTGCTAGAATTGGCGCAAAAGCGAGCTTTGTATTTGATTCCATGCTCGGTTTCTTTGAACATGAATATGGTGAGATTACCACAACTACCATTTCCGAACCTCTTTACGATCCGAATTCCCCATGGCAACTTATCTCACCCGGTCAATATCAGCATGAAGTAACCATGAAAAAAACCAATTCAAGCGTTCTCTTCATCATGCCGGGCATGCGTTTTCAGCGCGACGAGCGTAAAGCGTTTCAATTCAGTTTGGCAGGTATCGTAGTCAAGGACGGCGGCGAATCCATTTCATTCCCGTTTCCTCTTTGTACGTGGTTTTACCGGTTCTAGCCTCGGCTGCGCGGTGACTGAGCGCAGCCGAAATCCGCGGTGACTGAGCCTCGGCTACGCTCGGCTACCGTGAAGCCGAAGTCCGGCTTATGCAGTGATACCGCACAAGTGGAAGAGCATGCGTGCACCCACGTTGCCGTTCCAGTCGTCGTTGCCGGGGGCCACTTCCACCAGGTCGAACCCGATGATGGTTTTGCCGTGGCGTTTCAAAGACGACAACAAATAGGTCGCCTCGTCGAACCACAATCCACCGGGAACAGGTGTGCCTGTGTTTGGGCAAAGCGTTGGGTCGAGTCCGTCGATGTCGAAGCTGATGTGCACCTTCTCCGGTAGTTTAGAAATGATCTCGTCGACCTGTTGCGACCAGTTCTTGCCCGTGTAGCGCTCACGCTGCAGATGCGCGTTGGTGAAGACATGCACGCGATTGCTTTCCTTGTCGGCAACCTCTTTTTCTTCGGCGCAGAAATCGCGAATACCCACCTGCACGAGCGACTTTATTTGCGGCAGTTGGAGCGCGTTATACATGATTGAAGCATGCGAATAAGTAAAGCCCTCGTATGCAATGCGCAGGTCTTTGTGCGCGTCGATGTGGAGAATGCCGAACGACTCGTGGCGTTTGGCCTGAGCACGGAAGTAGCCCAGCGGCGTTGAATGATCGCCACCCACAAGCCCCACCTTCTTACCCGCGTTGAGCCAGTGTGTCACCTGCTCTTCCACCCATTGGTTCATGTTTTCGCACGCCGCATTGATTTCAGCTTGGATGGCTTGCGCCTCCGGGTTGTTGGGCACGTCCACCCCATCTTCCCACATATCGATGATGAGCGCCGCTTTTTGCTTCAGGTCGGTGCTGCGCAGGAGCATGTCTTCCGGGATGTCGACCATGCCAATGCCCTGTTTCCACAGTTCGGGAAACTCCGCATGGTAGAGATCCACCTGAAAGCTCGCCTCGAGTATATGATTCGGTCCCTCGCTGGTACCTGCGCCATAGCTGGTAGTAACTTCCCACGGCACCGGAATGAGCACGATGTCGCATTCCTCGTTGGTGAAAGGCAATCCGTATATGTTCGCGTCTTTGAGTCCGGCTGTATTCGGATTAAACGCAGCGATTTTGTCCAGTTTGTTCATGGGCGCGAAGATAATAGCAAGTGGCGAATGGCGAGTGACTAGCGGCGAATGGCGAATGGCGAGTGTTCGCTGCCCGTGCGAAGTCAGAGGCAGAAGAGGAGAATGGAGAATGGTGAATGGAGAATAGTTGTGCGATGGTTAGCAATGGCCTTGACTTCGCTCAGCCAAAGTCAGTGCATTGAAATCTAGGGCAAGAGGTGTGGTCATAGGGACTAAATCTCAATAACAGAAAGAGCGCCTTACCCGCGGCAAAACCCGGCAGCGGCGGCATAACTTCAGCCCTGTGGGGATTTTAGAGATTTGCCAAAGAAAAACGTGTACACATTTCGATTTTTTTTTGTCATGTGTACAAGTTGTACACAATTTAAAATAAAATAGCAAATGTGTACAGGTTCTGTACACGTTGTAAAATAAAAATCAAAATGTGTACAACATTAAAGAAGCGCTTAGAAGTGCGTTCATTGGAAAAAAATGAACTATTTCCGAGATGAAAAATTAGATTTTTCTCTCGGAATCTTTTTTGCGTTCTGGCTTTGATGTGAATTTGCTAGTTCTCTTTTCTCCATTCTCCATTCTCCATTCTCCTTTTCATTAATTGACAGCCCCACATTATCCACCACCCAAGTTTTTCACAAAAAGTTAATATCTCTTTCCATAACTCATCGAGCCGTTCTGTACTTTCGTCATGACTAAATGCCGGCCCGTTGCCTGAGCTTGTTTTATTAATTAACCTAACCGATCATTATGAAATCGCTGTTCTTACGGCTGCTATTAGTATTCTGCCTTTTCACTTGCCCTCTTTTTGTCTTTGCTCAATTGCCTTCTTATTTACCTGCGGATGGCTTGGTGGCGTGGTATCCGTTCAATGGCAATGCGAATGATGAGAGTGGGAATGGTTACAACGGACAAGCACAAGGCGCTATTCTAACCTCCAATCGATTCGGAAATTCAAACCGCGCTTACTCATTCAACGGCAATCTAGATAATATTACCACATCATTACAGCAAACTAATATCAGTTCTTACACGGTATCTGCATGGTTCAAAACAAACCATGGAGGCTGGATTCTGACAGGTAGGCAAGTTGATAGTGGAGATCATTCCATAAGAATGTTAGTCAACATTGATGGTGTAACAGCTGGGGGTTATGGCGTCTTATATGGCACAGATGGTGATGGAAATACAGATCTTACTACAACAGTTGCTAACTACAACGATAACCAATGGCATCACGCAGTGGGTGTTTGGGACGGTGTCAATTCTTCAGTCGTTTCACAATTTCAGATGAAATTGTACATCGATGGAGCACTCGTTCCTCAGACACCAGGAACAAGCGTTGGTAACGGAGGATACGGAGGGCATCCTAATATTCCAATATCTGGTAATTCCGTATGCCGATTTGGTATATCACCCGGAAACTATGCTCCGCAATCACTAGTTGGTCAACTCGACGACATCGCCATTTACAACCGAGCCCTTACTGCAGCTGAAGTAACTTCACTCTACACAGCAACAGCCGCGAACACCGACGGCGGCAATACCACCGCCACCCCAGTCCCACCCGGCATCCCCTACCAAGCCGAAGTACGCAATGAAAGCGGCGAAGTACTCGCCAACGCAAACGTGAACGTGCGCTTTACGCTGCACGAACTCACGGCCAATGGCACGGTGAGCTATCAGGAAACACACGCCATCACCACCAACGAACTCGGTTTGTTTGCTGCCACCATAGGCGCGGGCACAGCCACGCAAGGAACCTTCGCCGGTATCAACTGGTCGCAAACCACCAAGTTTTTACAGGTGGAAGTCGATACCGGCAGCGGCTACATCACTATGGGCAACCAGCAGCTGATGAGTGTGCCGTATGCGTTGTATGCGGCGAATGGGCCGGCGGGTCCTCAAGGGCCGGCGGGAGCGGATGGACAGCCTGGACCGCAGGGGCCGCAAGGGGAATCAGGATTAAATCAATTGCTGGGGCCAAGCGCTCCAGAATTACCAATTGGAACTATCATTTATTGGGACGGACAGGATTTCCAACCAATTCCTCCTCCAACACAAGACGCATTATCACTGAAATATTGCGGAAGAATGCCGCTTTGGGGAAATTGTCCAAGCCCTGCATTCTACTCAGGTAGCGGCGGTTTATTCTTGGGACCATTGATCACAAATGGATACATAATTGCCCATGTTGGAGAAACAATAAATCTTCAATTTGTAAGAACCGAAGGAACCTCCCCATTGTCTAGTGGAACTATTCAATTTGCGGGCAACTCTGGTTCGAACGCGACAGTTACCAGTTATGAATACGATCCATTGATAGGTACTTCTATTGCGTTATCATTTAATTCAACTGGCTCCT
>CAMAYP010000134.1 GCA_945862415.1 Chryseobacterium gleum
ATTTATGTGGACAACATCAATGTCTTTATCAATTTTTCGGTGAATGAACAGAGCAACGAGGCGGTGCAGCTAAGCGTTTATCCCAATCCGGCTAGTACACAGGTGCGCATAAGTGCAGCTCATTTGCGCGAAGGAAACTATCGCTTGCAGCTTTTTGATGTTTCGGGAAAACTTGTGCACGAGTCGAGTGTTTTTTCTGCAGGTTCACGACTCGAAAAGCAGTGGATGTTGCCTGAGGTTGCTAACGGCATGTATGTGTTGTCGCTATCTGGCGAGAACGAACGTGTGCAGCAACCGTTGAGCATTCAGCGCTAATAGGAGTTTGAACAGCCATCATTGAGTAAACACATTATCATTATCGGTTCGGGCGTTGCAGGTTTGTCGGCAGCCATACGTTTGCGCGCAGCGGGCATGCTCGTGCAGGTCTTCGAAGCCAACGATTATCCCGGCGGTAAACTATCGCAGTTTGAAGTGAACGGCTATCGTTTCGATGCCGGGCCATCGCTCTTCACCATGCCTCATTTTTTGGAAGAGCTCTTAGCGGATAGTGGTGCCGATTTACGCGATTACTTCACATACATCCGCAAAGAAATAGTTTGCAAATACTACTTCGAAGATGGCACACGTTTTACGGCCTTTGCCGATAAGGAGCGCTATGCCGAAGAAGCATCGAATGTCTTTGGAGTGACGAAAGAAGAGGTAAAGCAGTACTTCGCGCATTCGGCCATGAAGTATGAAGTCACCGAATCGTTGTTCCTCAAAAAATCATTGCACAAGCTTTCGACTTATCTATCGAAGGAAACGGTGCGAGGTGTATTGAAAGCGCATCGTTTGGGATTGATGAATTCGCTGCACGAAGAGAACAAGCGTGCGTTTAAAGATGCGCGTATGGTGCAGCTCATGAACCGCTATGCAACTTACAACGGTTCGTCGCCCTATCGCACGCCGGGAATTATGAGCATGATACCGCATTTGGAGCAGCATTACGGCACTTTTTTTCCGAAAGGAGGAATGATTAGCATTACGAACGCATTGTATGACCGAGCTCGCGAGATGGGCGTTCAGTTTTATTTCAATCAGCGCGCGGAGGAGATAGTGGTTTCGGATAATAAGGCCATGGGCATTCGATTGGGCGACCGCACCGTGCAGTGTGATGCGGTGTTGAGTAATATGGATGTGATGCCCACTTATCGCAAATTATTGCCGCGGGAGAAAGCTCCTGAACGCGCGTTGAAGCAAGAGCGTTCTTCGTCGGCGTTGATATTTTATTGGGGCATCAAAAAGGAGTTTCCCGAGTTGGATTTACACAACATCTTTTTTGCTTCCGACTACAAGAAAGAATTCGAAGTGTTGTTTGAAGGAAAAGATGTTGCTGAGGATGTCACTGTCTATATCCATATTTCCTCGAAAGACGAAAAAGCCGATGCACCTGCCGGTTGCGAGAATTGGTTTGTAATGGTGAATGTGCCCGGCAACAAAGGGCAGGACTGGGATGCACTCATTCCGCAAATACGTTCGCGCGTGATTTCGAAACTCAATCGCTTGTTGAAGACCGATGTAGAATCGCTCATCGAAGCAGAAGAGGTGCTCGATCCCAGAGGCATTGAGGCACGCACGCAGAGTTATCAAGGTTCGCTTTATGGCGCAGCCAGCAACAACCGATTTGCCGCATTTTTGCGTCACCCTAATTTCAGCAGTCGCATAAAAAATTTATACTTCTGCGGAGGAAGTGTTCACCCCGGAGGAGGCATTCCGTTGTGCGTGATGTCGGGGAAAATCGCATCGGAAATAATGATCAACGATCTGTGAAAACCGTTATTGAAACATACCGAGTACAGGCTTCCATCTTACTGGTGTGGCTCTTTCATTTGTCGGCCGTAATAGGTAGTGTTTTGGGGCACAGCGAATGGTTTATATCGCTCACGCCGCTGAACTTGGGTTTAAGTGCTGCACTGGTATTGTTCAATATACCGCGCAAGGCTTGGCTCACACTACTTATTCCATTTGTGATTGGTTTTGTATCAGAATGGTTGGGCGTAAACAAAGGATACATTTTCGGCGATTACAGCTATGGTGAAAACCTTGGGCTAAAATGGCAAGGCGTGCCGTGGATGATAGGCGTGAACTGGGCGTTGCTCGTGTTTGCCACGCATGCCATAGCATCGCGCTTTTCGAAATCGGAGTGGGGTATTGCCATTGTTGCTTCGTCGCTGATGGTTGCTCTCGATGTGTTGATGGAACAGTGCGCACCCGCGATGGATTACTGGCAGTTTGCCGGAGGCGTTGTCCCGTTGCAGAACTACCTGGGCTGGTTTAGCGTTTCGATGGCAGCGCATTTGCTTTTTGCCCGTTTCATGTCGGAGAAAAAACACGCGTTGGGCGTGCATATCTATTTTGCTTTTGCCTTTTTCTTTTTCACGTATTGGCTGATACTTGTATGAAGCATTACGACTACATCATAGCCGGTAGTGGCGCTGCGGGTTTGCAGTTGGCCTTGGCGATGAGCGAGGATTCGTTTTTTCAGAATAAGCGTATTCTCTTGATTGATGCCGATGATAAGCGAGCCAATGATCGCACCTGGTGTTGGTGGGAACAGGGAAGCGGGCGCTGGGATGACATTATCACGAAGTCATGGAAGCGTGCGGATTTCATGAGTAATACATTTGAAAAGACGATTGACCTGGGTGATTACACCTACAAGATGCTTCGCAGTGCAGATTTCTATGCACACGCAAGTGAAAAGCTCCGAGGTTGTGAAAGCATGGAGTGGCGAACAGAAACCGTTATTGAAATCAAAGAGCAAAGTGATTGTGCTGTGGTTGTAACGACCGAAGGAAGTTACCAGTCAATGGCTGTCTTCAACAGTATTGTCGATTTAAAAGCAGAGGCGGCTGCATCAACTCATCCGTGGATTCATCAGCATTTTGTGGGATGGTTTATTCGAACGAAAGAGCCGAGGTTCGATGAGAGTCGCTTCACCATGATGGATTTTCGCATACCTCAGCACAACAACACACGGTTCATGTATGTGTTGCCAACGAGTAAGCACGAAGCCCTTTTTGAGTACACACTTTTTTCGGGCAATGTATTGGCGCGAAGTGAATACGAAGAAGGCATTCGCGATTATCTCAAGCTAGCGGGCATTCATGAATATGAGATTGTAGAGCAAGAGGCAGGTATTATTCCCATGACTACGCATCCTTTTCATAGCAAGAACACAGCGCATGTTTTGCATATTGGCAGTGCCGGCGGCTGGACCAAGGCCAGCACGGGCTACACGTTTTATTTATCGGGAAAACTGGTCGTGCGACTGTGTGCACACCTAAAAAAGGGCGCGTCCTTAAAATCATTTCACAGCAAGACGAGGTTTGCCTTTTATGATGCGGTAATGCTCGACGTTCTCTATCGATGCAACGATGTAGGTGCTGCCTTTTTCACCTCGGTCTACAAGCACAATCCCATTGATCGGGTTTTTCGTTTTCTGAACGAGGAATCGAGCCTGACAGAGGAACTGCAGATCATTCGTAAATCTACTCCTCGTGCTGAGTTGATTCGCAGTGTTGGGCGTTCTGTATTCGGCTTATTTTGATTTTTCTTTCCGCCTTCAGGCGATTAGATTTGGGGCATGGGTATTTTTCGATTCGTGCTGGCTTTTTTCATCAGCGTTATAACACTTTCCTGTTTTGGGCAACTTACTCCTAATACGTTGTTGCGTTCGTTCAATGCAGAGGTTAATTCCATTGAAGTAGATGAGAATCGTGGTTTGGCTTATTTCGCCGGAGCGTTTTCAACCTATGCAGGATCACGCAATGGCGGTGAAATATTCGACGAGAACACCATGCGACCTTCCTACGCTTTGCCTTGGGTGCCTTATGTCCACATTACGGTTGATGACGGTGAGGGCGGTTGGATCATTGCAACCCACTACTTCGAAGGCGTTGATGAGTCGAGCACCCAGAATTATCAGTTCATTCAGATTCATCCCGATGGCAGTTACACCGACTTGCCTTACAACATAGCCACTAATCAAGCGGGTTTTGAAGTGGATGAGATGATTCGTTACGGCGATTACATCATCTTCAGCGTGGGGTTTGACATCACGATTTTCAATTGGCACACGGGAGAAGTGTTGATGGAGGCTTCGGCCAGTGATTGGGTGCGACATCTGGTGGTTTACGACAATATGCTCTATGTAACCGGCAACTTTACTGCAATGGAAGGTGAAGCGCGCAACCGTGTAGCTCGATTTGACCTCAATACGTTTCAACTCAACGATTGGAATCCGGTGGTAGATTACTTCACGAACATTAGCAGTCAGCCTACAGTATCAGAAATGGTTGCCACGGCGAATCACTTCTATTTTCTTATCGCTAAGACCGTTTATCAGAATGGGTCGTCTAATTCCACCACCTATTACAAAATCGTCAAGCTGAACCGAACCGATAATTCCTTCATCGAGATGATTGATTTCTATACGATGAATTCAGCGTCGTATTTGACTGTTTGGAACGACCGCATTTTATTGAAGGAGTATTACTCGAATAGTGGTTTACCTTATTCCACGCTCATTCACAGTTTCGCTGATACACCGCTGTATGATGAGGCCACGCATTTTTATGTGGAGTTTGATGGATCTGTGGGGTATATGAATCTGGTGGATGATGTACTCTACATGACCGGTGGATTTCAGGAAATTGCAGGGCATGAGCGGAGAGGTCTTGCCGCGTTAAATCCTGAGGACCTAAATGTTCTCCCGCTGAATTTACCTTACAACGGAACAACGAGTTCATACAAACAAGTAGTTCCCGGTGAAGGAGGTTATTTCATTAATTCCGATCTGGGTCTGCTGGGTGGTTTTGAGGCGAATTATTTTGCGACGATTGATCTCAATACCGGGGAACTTATTCCGAATACACTCGAATTTATTTCGGCAGTGAGTGAATTGGCACTTACCTCCACGGGTGACACGTTGTTTGTTGCGGGCAATAGTCCAACGGTGAACGTATTGGGATCACCGCGCATGTTTGCCATGAATCCCGTAACACAAACCGTGTATGACTGGGTGGCGAGCACGCCGAGTCTTACTTCGATTGATATTGTGGATGGGCATTTGTTCATTCAGTTCAACAGTACGAATGCCAGTGTGAATGGTCAGGGGCGCAGTCGCATTGCTTCATTCGATATGGCAACACTTTCGCTTGAGCCCGTTTATTTCAATATCAATGGAGAGATTACGGACTTTGAAGTTTCAGGCGACACGATGCTCATTGTCGGTTCATTTAGTAACGTGAATTCAACCGTACGCAGTTCTGCTGCCATGGTCAATAAGAACACATTTGCTGTTCTTCCATGGGACGCTCAGTTATCGACCATTTTTCTGGTGCAATATCCAACTGTTGGCAGCAGCGCCAGGCTAGTTCAAATGCACAATGGTCATGTATTGATGGGCGGTTGGTTCGGTCCGAATAGTGGCGAGGCTGATAATTCGATTACGGCTTATTTCAATGCACAGGACGGAACGCGATTCCCAGGGTATAATGTTCCGGTTCAAGGCAACATCGTATACGTGCGCAACTGGAAACAGCGCGGCGATTTGATGTATATAGCAGGGAACTTCTTCAATACATCGGGGCCAACTACGGGTGCAGTTACCGCCATCGACTTAACCAATGGTGCATTCGTAAATCAAAACGTACGTCCTCCTGGAGGCATCATCGGAGCAGCTGATTTGGAGATATACGGTAATCAGTTGATCAGCGTTGGCGAATATTCATCGATGAATAGCGACAGTGATATTCGCTATTGCACCAGTTGGGATATGGGCTGTGTAGACGGAGGATTGAGTATACCGAGCGCGATTAATCATTGCGATGGATATGATCTGGAAGTGCCTTCTTCCTGGAACAGCGGCTTGCCTGAAAGTTATGTGTGGGAGTCGAGCTCAGACAACGGTGAAACATGGTCGGCTATCGGTGGCTCCGGAGCGATCCTTCACGTGTATGAAGCGGGATCAGAATATGCCGGCGCACTGATTCGAGTTTCGGGACTCAGTTCGTGTGATACAACGCAGTCGAATTCAGCGGTGGTATCGATATTACCCGGCTTGTCTATTGGCGCTGCTATTTCCGATTCAACCGTTTGTCAGGGAAGTGTGGTAGCATTTACATCGCCCTTGGCGGTGGAGTGGAGCAATGGTGCAATCACGGGACTGCCTCTTACAATGAATGGTTTGGGAAGCAGTTATGCAGTTGCTACAACAGACCAGGGTTGTTATCTGCCGGATACCGTGAACTACGTTGTTCTTCCAAACCCAACATTGAATTTTACCA
>CAMAYP010000135.1 GCA_945862415.1 Chryseobacterium gleum
ACAATCAATGCGCTTATTTCACGGGCAGTAATGGGGTCGAGGCCTGTAGTGGGTTCATCATACAAAATGATGCGCGGACGAAGCATCAGCGCCCGCGCCAAGGCTATTCGCTTCTTCATGCCGCCGGATAATTCCTCCGGCATGTAATCAATCGTATGAGGGAGAGACACATCATTGAGCGCTTCAATGACCAGTTGATCGCGCTCACTATTCGATAAATTACGGCGATGTCTGCGCAGAGGAAACTCAAGATTCTCGCGTACCGTCATGGAATCGTACAGTGCATTGCTTTGGAATAGGAAACCGATGCTTGATCGAAGCTTGTCCAGTTCTCGAACATCCATGGTTGTTACTTCCTTTCCCATAACGCGAATACTCCCTGAATCGACTTGTAATAACCCGATAATACACTTGATAAGCACTGATTTTCCCGACCCTGATTTTCCTAACACAACCACGTTCTCTCCTTCGCCTAGGTGCATCGAGAATGCATTCAGCACGTGGTTATCTCCGAATGAAATCGACACACCGTTTACCTCCAAAATATGTTGGTCGGTTTCCTTCATGTTATACTGAATATATCTGCCAACTGTGCTGCTATCAAGTCAATTAGAAATACAACAAAGGTTGACAGTACAACCGCAGAGTTCGCCGAAATACCGACGCCCTGTGTCCCGTTTCGTGTAATAAATCCCTTGTGGCAACCGATTATGCCAATAGCGAAACCAAAGAAAAAAGACTTGGCAACGGACGGAAGTACATCATTGAATGTGAGCTTGAGAAAAATCTGGTGGGTATACAAGCTAAAGCTGACATCCTGCTTCATATTAACCCCTAGGTAAGCACCATAGAGAGAAATAGCATCGCTTATGACTACGAGCATCGGCACCATGAGTGTCGTGGCCAAGACCCGAGTAACCACCAAATAATTATAGGGGTTTGTTCCACTCACCTCCATCGAGTCTATTTGCTCGGTAACCTTCATAGAGCCCAACTCAGCGCCAATTCCCGACCCAATTTTTCCGGCACAGATTAAAGCCGTGATTACCGGCACTATTTCCCGCACAAGCGAAACAGAAACAACCGATGGCAACCACGATTCAGCGCCAAAAGCCGCCATGGAAGGATAGGATTGAATGGTAATCACCAAACCCATGATAAACCCTGTGATTGCTACCAAGGGCAATGTTTTATTGCCAATGCGAAAGCACTGGTTAATCCATTCTGCCCACTCCATTCTTCGAGGGCGAAGCTCACGAAAAAACCTAGCCGAAAAGAAAGCTAATTCTCCGGCTTCAGCTATAAATTGATTTATGGGAATAGGAAGTTTCAGATGAACACTGCATTAATTCAAAACGAAACTACCGCCGCACACCAGGGCACCCGGTGAGTGAAATCATACAATACCATCGGTGCACATGATGATTGCTTTGCACAGTTTCATCAAAACTTTTTCCGACAGTCCAAGTTTGACTCATTCCGCTGCAAATTGCACCTGATATGAAAGCACTACGACAAGCCTTTGCTCTACTGCAAGTCTTTCTCATAATTCTCTGGACAGCCATTTGCGGCCTGGTGGGAATTGTGTTGATGCTCATTACATGGAATGGGCAATGGGTGCATTATTTCGAAGGTCGCTATTTATTTTGTCCACCTGTTCTATTCATCGCCCGCGTCAAACTCAAAGTAACAGGCCTTGAAAACCTCGACACTACTCAACCGTGCATTTATGTATCCAATCACGTATCGCATCTTGATGTCGTTGCGATAGCGCGAGCCATTCCGCTCGGACTTTTTTACATTGGTAAGAAAGAGCTACAGAAAGTGCCCATTCTAGGGCAATACATGTATCTCATCGGACACATAATCATTGACCGAAAGAATCGGGAAAAAGCAATGGCCAGTATGCGTAAGGCAGCCCAGTTGATTAAGAAGGGCAAGAATGTCATTACGTTTCCGGAAGGCACGCGCACGCGCGATGGCAAGACAGCCACTTTTAAAAGAGGCACCTTCATTATTGCGAAAGAGGGCTCGATAGATATTCAACCCATTGCAGTTGTAAATGCAGAAAACATTCTCCCGCGCGACTCCTATGTGATCAAACCGGGGACTATTGAAGTGCGGGTTGGTGAGCGCATATCGGCCAATGAATTGAAAGACCTCACTACTGAAGCGTCTGCAGAATATGTAAGAAAACGCGTAATTGCGCTACTTGAATCCAACTAGTATGCTTAGAAACATTCTTATCCAAGTGCTCCTTTTTATTGCATCTTTCAGTCTATTCGCTCAGCCGCCTGCACGCTGCGTTTTCACAGGGAGTCTTCATCTGGAAAGCAATGGCACGCCCATCGGTAATGCACAGTTGTTTGTTTCGGATTATGCCCCCACTCGCGGAACAATGGATGTTAACTGGCCTTCATCGTACACCGACACCGAAGGCAATTTCAGTATGGACCTGAAAGGACAAGCCAACTTTTTACGCATCATAAGATCAGAGGGCGATACCATAGATATTGGCTTTCGTGGGTTTCAATGCAACACGCATCAAGACATCGTCGTTGGGTTAGTTACAAAACCTGCAGAAACAAAAACGTATGTCATCGGCGAAATGCCCTATGTTCTTCCTGCCGTTACGCTGCAGGCATTTAGCAGCAGAAGCACACTCAATCGTATACCTGCCTCCGTGGGTTACATTGACAAAAAACTGCTGGAAAGCACCGACCAATCATCGCTACAACCTGCACTCAACACCATCGCAGGGGTTATGATGGAATCACGCGGGTACGGAGGCAGCCATCGCTTGAATATTCGCGGCAGCAGTTTGCGTTCGCCCTTTGCAGTGCGCAATGTAAAGATGTACCTCGACGGGATACCACTCACCGGAGCCGATGGCCAAACACCGCTAGAGCTTATTGACGCTGCTGATATTGCCTCCATTGAAGTCATCAAAGGTCCGGCAGGCAGCATGTATGGAAGTGGAAATGGCGGAGTCTTGTTATTGAAAAGCACCGTCATTGATTCAGGTAAGGTGATTGTACAAAGCGGATTTCAGGCTGCATCTTTTGGAGGATATAGATCGAATACTTCTGTGGCTGCAGGCTTCAAAACAAGTGAGATGCGGATTTCACACAACTGGCAAGAATACGCTGGCTACCGTGATCAAGAGTTCAATCGTAAGCAACAGGTTTCGCTTTCATTGAAACAGCATCTCAACGCCAACCAACAGCTCACCCTCTGGGGAACATATTACAACGGCAATTGGGGGCTGCCCGGCGCACTCAACAAGGAACAAGCCGACACCCTTCCACAGCAAGCCGTGCCCTTTTCAGTGCTCAACAACGCATCGCTCCAACGTGAACGTTGGGTTGGAGCAATAAGCCAATCGGGTAAATTGGGAAACAACATGGATCATCTGATTACCATCAACTACCATAAAACCGATAAGAAAAACCCTTACGGCACTTCAGCATTCAACAGCGGATATAAAAACGAAAACTCGCAATCGCTTAGCGGTCGTGCCATTTTGAATGTGCGCCACGACTGGAACACCATTCACCTCAAAGGCTCTGTAGGTGCTGAGTGGCAAACAGAAGCGTATTCAATACTTGAACAAACCATAAATCTTGGGGAGCCCCAGGAGTTCAAGTATTATTATGATATCGGCTACCAGCAAGCCATGTTCTTCGCGCAAAAAGAAGTAAACTGGAAGGATCTATTCTTCGTGACGTGGGGCATGAGCTTCGGCAACAATGAACAGTTCATTCGGGGTCGCAACGCAAATGAATTTCAATTTGACACAACTACGACCTGGGGTAAGACGTTGCTGCCGCGCTTTGCCGTTTCCATTCAGCCCATCAAAGGACTGTTTCTCTACAGAAGCTACTCTGCAGGAGCAGCCAACCCAACCGTGTTTGAAATGATTGATCAGGAAAACAACACGTACAATTTATCACTGGCTTCCGAACGCGGAAACTTGCACGAACTGGGCATAAAGCATCGCATTGCGAAGGCGAATATTGACTACTCGATTACTGCCTATCAGTTTGAAATTACCGATGCCATTCTTCCCTACTCTATCGCGACTGTTGATGGCGATAATCTGCAACGCTATCACAACGCAGGCTCCACCTTGCAGCGAGGTTTAGAATGGTCATTCAAATACACTTACAAAAGTGTTGCAGATGGTTTGGGCATTTCACTCTGGAACAATGGCACGCGCAACAATCATCGGTTTGGCAAATACGTAGTCGAAGATCAGATATTGAATGGCAACAACATTCCGGGCATACCCCTCACGCAAATGAACACGGGGCTTCAGTTTGAGTACAATCATTTTTCCGCAAGCATCATCGATTATTGGATGGATCGAATGCCCCTTGAAAACAGCAATACAACGTGGACCTCTTCCTATCATTTACTCAATGCAATTGCGAGCTATCAGTTCAACATTTTGAAGAATTTCGATTGTGCTGTTCACGCCGGAATCAACAATTTGCTCAATAGCTCATACACGTCGTTTCTGAACTTGAACGCCGTCGGTAACAAGTATTACAATCCGTCGGCGCCGATTAATTTCTTCGCCGGCTTGCGCTTGAACTATACACTCTCAGCCTATTGACAGTTCTCACGATTCGTGTTGACTGCACTCATAGTTATCGGTTGTTGTGAAGCTAATATTTGCCTCATAAACCAACAACATCTTAAGCTATGACACAGGTAACACTTTCGCCGACTCTCAACATTACATCCGAAAAAAGTTCTTGGTTGCGAGGAATTGAATTCTATGAGGATGAGATTAAAATTATGCGCAAACGACTCAGTGAGATTTCGAATGCAAACACTGCGCGTGAGGTAAAGAAAAGAGTGGAGCAGTTTCAAAATCAATTCAACGTGCACGATGAGCAATTGCGAAAGTTGCGTCACTCCGTGAACAACCACGCGATAAACATCTCCCATGACTTTGAAAACCATAACGGGCAGATAGAACGAACCACCGTTACTGAGCACGACACCATGCGCGACGATTATGTGAATACCGAAAAATTGTTCAACGAAATGCGTCATGATTTCAACCGGTTCCTTAGCAAATACCTCTGAACCATGACTACCCACTCTGTAAACAACCGATACCCGGAAGCTTTCTATCAAAAGTTAGGTTATCTTTTCTACTCCATCTCAAATGCAGATAGGAGAGTGAGCACTGAAGAGCTGAATATGCTGCAACAGATTATTCGGGAAGATTGGCTATCGCTCGATGATGTGCGCGATGCGTATGGCTCCGACACAGCTTACCAAATCCATATCATCTTTGATTTTTTGCGAGAGAAAGAATACAGTGCTGAAACAGCATACGGTGTATTCTCGCGATACTTCAAGGAGCACATCACTCTCTTTACGGATGATGTTATAGATCGTATATTTCATTCCGCCGACCGCATGGCAGAATGCTTGAATGGACGTAATAAATCAGAACTGCAAGCCTTGGCAAGACTTCATCTGCTGCTTGGAAAAGAAAAGCACATCCTATAACCTGACCAATAAAGTAAAAAGGCCTGACACAGCGATGTGATCAGGCCTTTTTATTTTTTAAGCTGGCAGACTAGTGCGCTTCGTATTGTAAATTCACTGTAATGCTCGCCGTCTTGTTCTTTGAACTTGTATTAAAGGAGCCGCCCCACGAATAGTCTTCAGATGAGTTTTGACCTACTATCTGAAACACGCCCATATCGGCACTCTTCAAAGAACCCAAACTTCCTCCGGCGTTCTCCGCAATTTTCTGTGCGCGAACATTGGCGTCTTTAGTGGCCTCTGCAATCATTTCAATCTTCAACTCGGCCAACTTGGTGTAGTAGTAACTGGGGGTGTTCGAGTAGAACTCAATACCCGAATTAATCAATTCCGTCACATTGCGGGAAATCTCTTCCACTCGCTCTACTTCGTTCGATTCAATTTGAACGCTTTGCTGCAAACGATATCCCGTAAAAGTGGAGCTTGTTTGATTGCCGTTGTCGTCATACAAGTTGTCATATTGTTTCTCGATATCAATAGCCGAGAAAATAAGTCGATCGGCCGAGATTCCTTTCTCAACTAAATAGCTTTTCACTACTTCACGAGCGGCATCCAAATCGGCATAAGCCATTTTCAAATCGATGCTTTTCTTGTGAAAGGATCCACTCCATACAATCAAGTCGGAAGTAAAATCCTTGCTACCTAATCCGGTAACGGAGATAGAGTCATTGCCCTTGTTGCGATTGCGGTAGGCACTTGAAATCAAGTAAGCGGATGCAATAACCGCCAAAGCGATTA
>CAMAYP010000136.1 GCA_945862415.1 Chryseobacterium gleum
ATCCCATCAGTTCACTTTGGCTGGTTGCGCTGGTTGTGGTGTATTGTCATTTACCCTAGCACAAGATTCTGTGTTGAATGTAAACGTATCCCAACAGTTCACTTTGGTTGGTTGCGCTGGTTGTGGTGTATTGTCATTTACCCAAGCACAAGATTCTGTGTTGAATGTAAACGTATCCCAACAGTTCACTTTGGCTGGCTGCGCCGGTTGATCAGGAGCTGCATTGATTACCGCAGTAGCGGTAGCTCGGCAGTTCTTGCTGTCGGAAACACTATAGGTGTAGCTGCCCGCAGTCAATCCGCTTGTAGCAGGGTTGATTGCACTGTATGTCAGGGCACCCGTGCCACCGCTTGATCCTAGAACCACGCTGCCGGTTTGTCCGAAGCATACCGGTTGTTGCGGGGTGGCGGTAATGGTTGGTAAACCAAGGATGGTTACCGGAATATTCGCTCTATTCGTGCTGATACACGTTGAAGATGGACCCTCTGCAACCTGATACGTGAAGTTGCCGGCGACATCCGTTGCAGGAATAATCGATGGCTGAGCAGCAGGATTGCCTGGTGCATAATAGAAAAGAGTATAGGAAGCATTGCTCGGTGTTGCATTCAATGCAGCAGCCGGAGCGTTTTGGCAATATTCCAATGTGCCTGCAGCGACCGATGGCACCGAAGTGATTGTAGTCACGGCAATGGTGAAGGTGAGCTGGCATCCGCCTCCGGGCAGTTGGGCCTTGTATGTAGTAGGTCCTGCAACATTCGGGAATGGATTGGCAATGGTGTATTCAGTAGTTCCTGCAACATTGAAGAAGCGTGTTCCTGCAGGGTAGTTACCTAACACCTCAGTAATGCTAATAGGAGTTGTACGATTGCAATAAGAGAAATCTCGAACGCCATCACCGGCAGGACAGTTGGCGGCAACCCATGCAGTTGAGTTGATATCGATTTCAAATGGACCGGTTACAGGAACGGTTGAACAGCCGTCCACCGGTGAGAAACCTACGTAGAATGGTTGGTCATTCACGGCAATGTTGGTGTTAGCACCAACACCTGAAATGGTTCCGTCGATGTCAACTCGTGGTGCAGCGCAATTGAAGTTGCGGTATAATTCGCAATCTTGGCTGACTCGAAGCGTAAACACAACTTCTCCCAAAACCTGGTTGGGGTTAGCAGGAACCGGCAAGGTGCCGAAGTCCCATACCAATGTTCCATTGGCGCCAAGCGTGCTATTCACAAAAGGAGTTGCTGAGGTGCTGGCTGGCGCGAATGCAGTGCCTGTGCTTCCTTGGTAGGTAACGGCAGCATATGGAAGTGGGATTTCGAGTTGGGCATTGTTGACCGGCTCGTTTCCTTTATTGCGTATTTGAACTTTGTAGGTCACGAGATCTCCGGGCACAACAGTGAGGCTTGGAGATGATGTCGGAACGCCATTAACGGAAACCGTGGAGAGGAATCCTTCAATGATGGGCTCGTATGCATCAATCGCAACACAAATAGAATAGATAATATAGGTGTCTTGTGTGGAGGTATAGCGGAACTTGGTGTTCGACTGCCCGTTTGTGATGACACTATTGGAAGGATTAGGGATGTTGAACATGCTGACATCCATACCCGTATTATTAAGCAAATTCGGGTTGCGAGGATTTCCACCGGTAAATATTGAACTATTGAAAAAGTTATCAGTAGCATTTCCGCCATGGTTGAGCAACTGCCAGGTTGATGTGTTTAGCTTTTGTATTTCAAACTTATCTCCGGTAATCGATACGTCACCTTCACCCGCCATCAATCCCAGCTTAGCATTAACCGGTCCGGCAAGAGCAGAATTGAAACCGGATACAGGCAATTCGAAACTTAAATCCTGGTTACCGTCCATGAAAGCGTAACCATCGAAAATGGTCACGTCGCGCTTCTTCATCAAAGGGTTTTCATACACCACTACCAAACCCCATCCGCCATAGTAGCCTGTATTGCGGCCGTTACCGGTGGTGAGCGCCATATCGGCAGCCCAATATTCTCCCAAACCACACGCTTGAACTTGTGAAGTTACTTCGGTGAAAGCCGTGTACATATAGTTATCACCTGAACCCGGATAACGGATGTTTGAAGGGGTTGCGGTGTAAGTAGTGTAAGCGCTCTGGCCCGGTCCACGGAACTTGATTGTGCGCTTTTGCAGCTCGGTGGGATCCGTTGGATTGTCCGTTGCATCATAGGTTCGCGCAGACCAATACAAACCGGCAAAGAGGATATTGCTGCATGTAGGTAACGCGCCATTTTCGTTGGAAAAAGTCAAGGTAGAGGAAGACGAATTATTCGTTGACGAAATGCCGTCGGTATCTACTTTAACCATTGCATTATTACTATTCGAGCCTGTGTTCGAATAGCTCTGCAGTGTCAGATTGGTATTTCCAATCATGGTGAAGTCACCGTTGACGCTGTAGACGGTTTGCGTTGGGGTAAACGCCGATGTGCGCTGCGTGAATGGCACGCGCACTTGAGCTTGCGTCACTAAGGCAGCAAGCAATAGCATGCTGAACGTCAGCAGGCGTTGTGTGAAGTGTAAAATCTGTTTCATTGGATGAATGAAGGTTAAGGATGTAGTGGCTGTTATTCTGGAATGGAGATAGTGTAGTATGATGTCACTCCAGCAGGTAGGCTGCCAATCGCGAGCGATGCAGCATCCGATACAGTGGTGTCATAAGTAAAAAGGAGAACGACGTTGGCCAGACTCTCCAGTTCGTTCAATGCGCTTGCATTGATTTCTGATGTTGCTTGCGTTGCATTCTCGAAGCGAACCACAACCGTTTGAACACCATTCAGTGAGGCGTCAGAAAAATTGACACCAGCGTAGTTCGATGCGTTAACATCGAGCTTCACAGCCGAACCTTCTCCGGCAATTTGCAAATTGCCGTCATTCACATAGGCAGTCGTTTGTAAACTGTAAACCGACTCCGACAACGCATCATTCCCACCGGCGATAACCGCCGCGAGATCCTGATGACCTTGTGCCATGGCTGTGTGTGTTAAAAGTGAAACGATAGCCACGGCTATCCAACGGGTGTTGTGCATACGGATGATCGTGCTGCGCATAAGGGTAGAGATTAACCTGCTCATTGATTTGGTTTTTGGTAGATGTTTAGTTGGCTTTAGTCCGCATAATGGTTGCGGCGAGCGAAAATAGGGCTTCATTTAGCTTGAAACATCACTAAATGATTAACATTTTTCGATTGGTCGTCAAAAATGAGAATTCGGGAATCTGATTTTTTTGATATATCTCAAGAAATCAGCTGAGAGATGTGCGTCAGATAACGGTTTTTGGTCATAGGGCAACCTTTCGGCCGTTGCCAGAAGTTTTTTCAGCCAGGAGGGTTGAATGTTAACTAAATATGAACGAATCCGATTTTAGCGAATGGTACTCAAGCCTAACGGACAGGGTTGGTTCGGCTTCGCTCACCAACCGTGGTTCGACTTTGCTCACCGACCCGCGCAGTCGCAGGGCGGTCCCTGAGCGGAGTCGATGAGGGGTTACTTCATCTGTGCATCCACCACCGCAATGCGAATCATATTGAGAATCTCTCGCACGCTGCATCCCATTTGAAGGATGTGGTAGCTCTTACGCATTCCAAGCAGAACCGGCCCGGTAACCTCGAGTTCTGCTATTTCCTGCAGCAGCTTGTAGGAGATATTTCCTGCGGCCAGGTTCGGGAAGATAAGGGTATTCACCTTTTGTCCTTTCAAGCGACTAAAAGGAAAGTTCTCGTTGAGCATGGCGCTGTTCAGCGCAAAATTGGCTTGCAACTCACCGTCCACAATCAAATTGGGGTGCTCCTTCTGAAGTATGGCCACCGCTTTAGCCACTTTTTCCGCTTCTTCTCCTTCGGCAGAACCGAAGTTCGAATAACTGAGCAGGGCGATACGCGGCACAATCTTCATTTTCGAAATAGACTCCGAAACACGCAACGTGATTTCTACCAAATCTTCGGCAGACGGATTCACGTTCACCGTGGTATCGGCAAAAAACAGCGGGCCTTGCTTCGTTTCTACGATGTACATACCGCAGACTTTCTTCACGCCAACAGCGGGGCCGATGGTTTGCAAGCCGGGACGAATGACGCGGCTGTAGTTGCGCGTCATACCACTGATGAGCGCATCGGCCATTCCCATTTCCACCATCATTGCTCCGAAGTAATTACGGTCGCGCATGGTCCGAATGGCTTCCGTTTCGGTGAATCCTTTGCGCATTCGTTTGCTGAACAAACGTGCGCCAAATTCTTCCCGGGTCTTCAGCCACTGGTCTGAGCGTGGATCAATTATTTGTGCGCTTTGCAAGTCCAATTCATGCTCATCGAGCATGCGACGTATTTTTTGTTCGTCACCCAATAAGATGGGGTAGGCAACACCTTCGTCGTAGGCTTGCTGAGCTGCTTTCAGTATTTTGTAGTTGTCGCCCTCGGCGAAAACAACTCGCTTGGGGTCTTTGCGCGCACGCTCGGCAATGCCTCGTGTAAGCACGTTGTCGCGTCCCATTCTTTTTTGCAATTCTGCTGTGTATGCATCCCAATCCTCGATGGTGATGCGCGCTACTCCGCTATCAATAGCGGCTTTGGCAACAGCAGAAGATACGACCGCAATCAATCGAGGGTCGAGTGGTTTCGGTATAATGTAGTCTTTACCGAAGTGTAGATTTTTAAGGTTATAGGCTTCTATTACTTCTTCCGGAACCGGATGTCGCGCCAATTCGGCCAGGGCATGCACGGCTGCGAGCTTCATTTCATTGTTGATGCAGCGTGCTCGTACATCGAGTGCACCGCGGAAAATGAATGGGAATCCCAGCACGTTGTTTACTTGGTTGGGGTGGTCGCTACGACCGGTAGCCATGATGATGTCCTCGCGTGAGGCAATTGCAATGTCATACGCAATCTCAGGATCGGGATTGGCCATGGCGAACACAATCGGATTGTCAGCCATCGTGCGCAGCATATCGGGCGTAATCAAGTTGGGTTGCGAAAGACCCAGAAATACATCTGCTCCATTCAGCGCATCGGCCAGCGATGTGTAGTTGTTTTCCGATGCGAAACGCATCTTGCGACTATCGATGTCGGTGCGCTCTTTATGCACGAGCCCTTTGGAGTCGAACATAAAAACGTTCTCTTTCTTCACACCGAGTATTTGCATCAAATCGACACACGACAGGGCCGCCGCTCCAGCTCCGCTAACAACTACTCTTACCTCTTCGATTTTTTTTTCCGCGATTTCCAATGCGTTGATGAGAGCGGCACTCGAGATAATTGCGGTACCGTGTTGGTCATCGTGCATAATTGGAATATCGAGCGCCTCTTTCAGCTTCTCTTCAATCTCGAATGCTTCAGGCGCCTTGATATCTTCCAGATTGATTCCGCCAAACGTCGGAGATATATTGATTACTGTATTTACGAATTCATCAACGTCAGTAGCCTTCACTTCAATATCCATCCCATCGATGTCCGCGAAGATTTTGAAGAGCATGCCCTTTCCTTCCATCACCGGTTTACTGGCTTCAGGCCCCAGGTTTCCCAAGCCCAGAATGGCTGTTCCGTTGGATATGATGGCAACCAAATTTCCTTTGGCGGTGTATTTATATACGTCGTCCGGATTTTCAGCAATGGCCAATACAGGCTCTGCTACACCAGGTGAATAAGCTAGTGCTAAATCGCGCTGCGAACTGTGCGGCTTGGTTGGAATAATTTCCAATTTCCCTTTGCGCCCCGATGAATGATAATCCAGCGCTTCTTTCTTACGAATCTGACTCATACCAAAAAAATAGGGGACGAAGATAGTCGTCCCCTAGGTATACAATATGATTCGATTCGCGGTTACTTACTCACCACCATACGTTGAATGCCAACTGTGCGGCCATTCTCGTTCAGTTTACAGGTGTATATGCCGTTGGCCATTTGATTAGCATCAATCAGCACCACTCCCTGCGCTGAGGCAAGATTGTGATTCGCTACAAGCATGCCGGTAGCGCTGTAAATCAACAACTCTGCTTGCGATGGATGTGTTGCAAAGCTGTAGCTTATTCCGGATAGGCTGCTAGCAGGATTTCCGAGTATTGCAAGCTGGGCCTTGTTTTCAAGTTCCTCAACACCGACGATACAAGCTTGGTCAACGCAGAAGTTGACATCATAGCATACTGAATTGACAGGAGCAGCTGCATCAAACCAGCAGAAGCGGGCTATGCTTTGGCCTGGATTGCCGTTGTGGCGGTACTTGCAGTAGAATGAAAACGTAGTGTCTCCGTCGGCTAATGAGACAATTTCTGTAGAAA
>CAMAYP010000137.1 GCA_945862415.1 Chryseobacterium gleum
ATCTCTCTGAAGGTACGTGCACCGTGGCCTTTGAATTCGGTATCGCTCGTGAGTTGGTCGTTTCTGAAGACGTGAATATTGCAATGGTATGCTGGGAAAGCTGCGCACCTTGCATCGTGAACGTGGAAGAAATGAATGCGCTTGATTTCGTGGTTTCACCAAATCCGGCCAACACTCAGTTCAGCATTCAACTCAACCAAGCGACTGCAGTAAACTACAGCGTGGTTGATCAGTTGGGTAGAGTAGTAGTCGACGGTACGAACAACGGCATGAAGCAAATCACAGTTGCAACAGAGCAGTTGCCAGCCGGTTTGTATCAAGTGATTGTATCCGATGGCGCACGTCAATTCTCTCGCAAAATTGTAGTTCAACACTAATCAAAACATAGGGAATGGCTCGCAATGTTGCGAGCCATTTTCTTTTTTATACCACTATGAAATCATCCTTTTTTCGCACTACATTCTTGCTATCGGCTATCTGCATGTTGATGGCTCTTCAATCGAAAAGTCAAACCACATGGGAACTTCTCTGGTCTGACGAGTTTTCGGGCAGTTCACTCAATACCGCTAACTGGTCGTATGAGTTCGGCAACGGTGGCTGGGGCAACAACGAGTGGCAGTATTACACCAATGCCCAGGAAAACATTGAAGTGTCGAATGGCATGCTGAAGATTACAGCGCGTCATGAAGGCACAGGCGCAACAGAGTATACCAGCGCCCGAATCATTACCAAGGGGCTCTTCGATTTTGAATATGGCAAAGTAGAGGCCCGCATGAAGCTGCCGCTCGGACAAGGTTTGTGGCCGGCTTTCTGGGCCTTGGGTGCCAATATCGAAGAGGTATCATGGCCGGAATGCGGCGAGATAGATATCATGGAGCACGTGAGCAATGAATACAGGACGCACGGAGCGGTGCATTGGGAAAACAACGGACATACCTACGTAGGCAATGGTTACAACAACGATCCTACGCAATACCATGTTTACGGAATCATTTGGGAAGAGAACCTTATTCGCTGGTATGTTGATGGAGTTCAATTCTATCAGTTCTCTATACAGGCTTCCAATAATTCGGAAGAGGAGTTTCGTCATCCCATGTTTTTGCTCCTCAACATGGCTGTGGGCGGAAACTGGCCGGGCTATCCCGATGCCACAACCCCATTTCCATCGAGCATGTTCGTCGACTATGTGCGCGTTTATCAGCCCGCTGCACCCAATGCAGTTGTTGATGCTGAGATGCTTAGTTTAGCCGTTTATCCCAATCCGGCGATTCATGAGCTGACAATCGAAAGCAGTATTATTCCCGACGAATGCTTCATACTCGATGCTGTTGGAAAAAAGGTCATGACTGTTTCCATTACGGATAATAAGACACGAGTAGACATTGAATCACTGGCCGCAGGCACCTACAGCTTGGAGTGCAACACAAATGGACAGCGTTTCACAAAGACTTTTGTAAAGCAGTAAGCTCCACTAAGTACGTTTCAACCTCGGATTGTATTCTTGCCGTATGCTTTGTATTTCAGCAAGCATTGCTAAGCTTTCGGTTTGAGCCATAGTAGTGATGGACTGCCAATGTGTTTGCTGTTTTTTGCTTCCGTCCGGGAATTCATGGTGATCGATGCGGTGCAGTAGCTCTCCCAGCTTATTGCTCGCCGATTGAATGAGAATGTTCAAACGGGTTGATTCCTGTGGCCTGCTTATCAATTCATGAAAGCCTTGCTCAATGACTTCGTTCATGAGTTCCTGAACGGTGTTGCGGGTTGACTCGCGAGAATTCTCCATGGTTAAGGTTTTAGGGTGAAACAACGGAACACGTAATTCTCTGCTGACAAGAAACGAAGTTGAGGCTGTTCGGGGAACAAAATCACGCTTCTCACGCTGAGCCAATATAAGCAGATTTTGCAATTTTCGCGGTTATGTTGAAATTTCACTTGCCTTAGCTTGAATACAAGGCCTGATGTGCCGTTCATTTGGGCTTTCAAACCAACCTCAATTATGTATCCTACCATTTACCATGCGTTGCTCGATCTTTTTGGAATCGATTGGGGATGGACTCGCTTGCTGAACAGCTTTGGGTTCTTTGTAGCGATTGCTTTTGTTGTAGCCAGCTACATTTGGGGTAATGAACTGAAGAGGAAGGCTAAGGAAGGTCTTTTCGTGCCAACGAAGCGCATTGTTATCAAAGGAGGCAAGCCTGATTGGTCAGAAGTGGCAACCAGCGGATTGATGGGCTTCATCATGGGGTGGAAGTTTATTTACTTGGCAATCAACGGAAGTGATCTATTCGCATCAGGTTCCAATCCACAACAGTTTCTTTTTTCGTGGGATGGCAGTTGGTTGTTGGGTTTGGGAATGATGGCACTCATGGGTGGCTGGCGTTACTGGGAGTTTAAGAAGGAACAGTTGCCCGAGCCCTTGCGCGAAGAAGTAGACGTTTACCCCCATCACATGACAGGCAATTTCACCTTTGCAGCTGCGGTGTTTGGAATTCTGGGTGCTAAGTTGTTTCACCTGTTGGAAAACCCGCGCGAGTTGGTAGAGTTTTTTCGGCAGCCCTCATTCAATAGTTTCATCAGTGGATTAACTGTTTACGGCGGACTCATTTTCGGCTCCATTGGAGTGTTGCTCTACGCCCGTAGCAAAGGGGTTAACGGATGGCATTTGTCGGATGCAGCGGCGCCCGGAATGATATTGGGCTATGGCATAGGTCGTATTGGCTGTCAGGTAAGCGGTGATGGCGATTGGGGTATTGCCAATGCCGCACCCAAACCCGGTTGGCTTTCTTGGCTTCCCGATTGGATGTGGGCCTACGATTATCCCAACAACGTTAATTACGACGTGAACTATCCTCAATATTTGGGCGAACTCAACGACACCAACGTGCTGCCGATAACCGATCCGAATGTGCCTTGCTTCGACGGGTATTGCACCCACCTCGATCCCATGGTGTTTCCTACACCGGTGTATGAAACCATCATGGCAACCGGTATTTTTCTGTTTTTGTGGTTCATTCGCAAGCGCCTCAATATTCCGGGGCTCATGTTTGCCACGTACCTTATGCTGAATGGAATTGAGCGCTTTTTTATCGAGAAAATACGCGTTAACAATAAGTTCGACCTGATGGGTATTCAGGCGACACAGGCGGAGTTGATTGCTGTTCTGTTTTTTCTAACCGGAGCTGGGTTATTTGTTTATCGAAAACGAACGGCGAAACAGCATCCACGTAACTAATTTTACACGCAGAATAAACCCGTATGAAAGCTCTCCTGCTGAAAGAAATAAGAACGTTTTTAAGCTCGTTGATTGGGTATGTCGTGGTTGCGGTTTTTTTGCTTATCACCGGACTTTTCTTGTGGATTTTTGATGGTGACTTCAACATCTTGCAAAGCGGATTTGCGTCTATTGAGCCACTCTTTTTCATATCGCCTTGGGTTTTGATGTTTTTGATTCCGGCCATTACCATGCGCTCGTTTGCAGAAGAGAAGCGCACCGGAACTATTGAATTACTTCTGACGAAGCCAATCACCGATGCGCAGATCATAGGAGCGAAGTACCTCGCCGGATTTCTATTGGTGGTCATAGCCATCGTTCCAACGTTGGTTTACTACTTCACGGTGTATTCATTGGGCGACCCGGTTGGTAACATCGACAGCGGTGGCACCTGGGGTTCCTACATCGGATTGTTGCTGCTGGCTGCCGGTTATGTGGCAATCGGCATTTTTGCTTCCAGCATTACCAACAATCAAATTGTAAGTTTTTTGGTGGCAGCCATGCTTTGCTTCTTCATGTATACCGGCTTTTCGTCCATTGCTTCCTTTGAATTGTTGGGAGCGGCGGATACCGTTATTCTGAACTTAGGCATGCAGGCTCACTACAATTCACTCAGCCGCGGTCTTATCGATAGCCGCGATGTGGTGTACTTCCTAGCATTGATCTTCACGTTTCTGTTGTTCACCAAAACAGTGCTCAGCGCAAGAAAGTGGTAGAGCTTTTAAACCCAACACCTGCCGGCAACGTCTGACCCGATATGACCGATCGCGAATTGTTGGATATGCTGCAAGACCCACTGCGCAGAAATGCGGGAGTCACAGCGTTTATTCGACTGTATCAACGTCCCATTTACTTCTACATACGCCGTATGGTGCTCAGTCATGAAGATGCAGATGATGTTTCGCAAATTGTATTTGTGAAGGCATGGAAGGCAATCGACAGTTTCAGAGGCGAATCAAAGTTATCGACTTGGCTTTACCGCATAGCCCACAACGAGTGCATCTCATTCCTGAGAAGTTCCAAGCGCTTGATGAGCGTAGATGTAACCCAAGTAGAATTCGAGTTGGGAAGCGCGTTGCAATCGGATGTGCTTTTTTCGGGCGATGAAATTCAGGCAAAACTGCAAACGGCTATCGCGCTATTACCGGAGAAGCAGAAGACCGTCTTTGTGATGCGTTATTATAATGATTTGAATTACGAAGAAATGGCTGAAATAACAGGCACCAGTATAGGAGCCTTGAAGGCAAGCTACCATCATGCGGTTCATAAAATTGAAGCTTACCTGAAAGAAAAATGAAAGAAGAAGACACTCATAACGACGCTCGCTTCAGCGATGAAATGCTCCAGCACTTGGAGCGCTCAAAGGATGCGCTTCAGGTGCCTGAAGGATTTTTTGAGTCACAGCAGATTCGTTTGGAGTCGGCTCAGAACAACCCTTTTGAAACACCGCCTGGGTATTTCGAGGAGCAGGCAGCTGCGCTTGATAAGGCGCTGCATGCAAATTCACAAGAAGTAAAACGTGGCCGAACAGTGCGCATTTGGCTGTCGATTGCCGCTGCAGCCGTGTTGGCCGGTGTGGTGTTGGTGGTAGTTACTGAAAAAGAAGAAACCATAACTTTTTCGCAGCAACTCGAACAGTCGCAGCTCGACTTTGAGGATTTGGAGGAAATAGAATTCGATGATTCGGTGTACGACGAATTTATTGTGGATGACACGCTCGTGCCCGATACAGTTTCAACTAAAAAGTTACCATCTTCCATCAATGACTTTAAACCTTCTAAGGGACAGTCAGTCATAAGCTGGGATGATATCGATACAGATGATGTGGAGGAATATTTGAAAGACGAAGAATCACTTCAAGTTATAGATGAACTTTAATAAAAACACTACTATGAAAAAGGCAATTTGTTTACTGGTGATGGCGCTAACATCCCTTTCATTGGCATGGTCACAACCAGGCCCTCCACCGCCACCCGGTGGTGAAAAACGCAAGGAAAAAGTGGAAGCTTTGAAACGGGGTTATTTCTCGGAAAAGCTTGAACTTACTCCGGCCGAGGCCGAGAAGTTTTGGCCCATCTACAATGAGTTTTCCAAGAAGGAAGATGCATTGCGCAAGGCCGCTAGGGGTGACAAAAAGAAGGGCGAGGAGCCCAAGTTCACGGAGAAGGAGGCGCTTGTAGAAATCGACAGGGTGTCTCAAAACAAAAAGCAGCACATTGATCTGGAGTCACAGTTTTTAAAGGATTGCCTACCTGTCTTGGGCCCCGATCGTACCATGCGACTTGCTAAGCTGGATCGCGAATTTCAGCGCGAACTATTGCAGCACATGAAGGAGCGAAAGGAGGGAGGCAAAGGCCCCAAGAAGTAGGGCCTAACCCAACGGAAAATAGCGAAAGTGCGATGGAGATTCAGTACCGGGTTCAACCTCAATAAACCCGGTCATGCCGCTCAAACCACTGAAGTCGCCCGAACCTTGATTGCGTATGAGATGAGCTTGCAAGGAAAGGTTTGCCGATACCCTAACAGGTGAGAAAAGCGTGAGTTTTTCGTGGGGCACAATGGTTTCTTGCGAAGGAATTAGGATGTCCATCGATTCAATTCCCATCTGTGCTTTTAACCAAGGCAAAACATAGCGTGCAGCGCATGCCAATGTCGAAACGGGATTGCCAGGCAGCGCAAACACGGTGGTTCTCGGTGAAGTGCCAAACCACATCGGTTTGCCGGGGCGTTGGGCGATGGTGTGAAAAATCGTATCTACACCAAGCGCAGTCAATACTTCAGGAATCAAATCGAATTTACCTTTCGAAACGCCTCCACTAAGAATCAACACGTCGTAACTGTTCAGTGCTTTTTCCAGGGCTTCGAGTAAGATGTTCTTTTCATCCGCTAAATGGATGCTGTCGGCTTCAATGCCCACGCTTTTTATGAGCGCCTGCAGGGCATACACATTCGATCGACGTAT
>CAMAYP010000138.1 GCA_945862415.1 Chryseobacterium gleum
CCACTCCAACTATAAACCACGTTTCCATTCTGACCGGCCGGAACCCCGGCTACACTCGAGCTCAAATCCAAACTGCTACCGGCGCAAATGGTAATTGGACTTGAACTGGAATTGGCCGAGGCCGTTACACTATAGGCTGCGGGAATAACCGTGACAGTAATTTGATCCACACCATTGTTATTGCCGTTGCAGTCCTGCGCTCCATCAATATCCAATGTATAAGTTGTAGTTACAGACGGCGAAACCGAAGGGTTTGCGGTGTTCGCTGGCACAGCTCCCGAACTCGCCGTCCAGTTGTAGGTTACATTACCAGGCGGGTTATTAAGCGTCGGAGTCCCTCCCAACGTCACACTCTCCCCTTCACAAATAGTCTGATCACTACCTGCATTAACCTCGCACTGAGAATAAAGTGTAGTGTGCGAACTAAAATAGAAAAAAACAATGAAGAAAGTAAACAGCAGTTTACACTTTACGATGGGGAAGCGTAGAGATGACATTCGACTAGTAATTAGAATTTCGGGTGCGAAAATACATAATTCAGCACATCTTTACTGAAAATCAGCGAAAAAGGTTACTAATTAATCTTGACCGCAGTTACACATGGGCGGTTGCATGTTGCTCATTAAATACCCAAAAATTAATTGACAGAATAGGTATCTAATTGATTGTTAGAATCGGTCTTATTTCTTAACTCCAACTAAACATGGTCAGCCCCTTCTAGGCTGTTTGACGCATGCTCCATCCATTGGCTATGGACTTTTCGCCCCTCCGGGGCTGGGCAAGGCATGTGCATCTTCCTGCGAAAATCTATTCAAGGTTGCACGTGGTCTGCATTATTGCTATGGATGTTTCGCCCCTACGGGGCTGAGCGTGTAACTTACTTCCCTCGTTAATTCCCCAGTCCCCACTCCCCACTCCCCACTCCCCAGCCCCGCACCTAAAAATCATCTCCCCCTCCGCCAATTTCCCCTTTATTTGCCGCATGCGAATTTTTCTATTTCTATCTGTTGCCATGCTCGCGGCTTGCTCTCCCGTGACCATGGTGAAACCGTTGCAGAAAAAACAATGGGCCGCTTCGGCCACGCTCGGAGGGCCGCTCGTTGGTTTCGGAGGCGCAGTAGTGCCCGTTCCGTTTACATCGTTGGGAGCGGCATATGGAGTGGACAGTGTGTCGACAGTGGCATTGCGTGTTCATACAACTGCAGCGCTTTTCGGTGTGACTCAAATTGACGGCGCGTATCTGCGGCAATGGCGCAAGCAAGATGGACGCATACCCGGTGTTTCAACCCTGGTTCAGGCCACCTACATGGTCGATAAGTGGGAAGGGATCTCACGCTTTTATCCATCGCTCGACATCAACGCATGGTGGGACGTGGGTAAGCAGGGAAGTTTCGTTTACACGGGCATTACATCGTGGTATGAACTCAAAGATACCGGCACTGCAGATCGCATTCAAGAGAACCGCTGGATACTGGCAATCAACCTCGGTTATACCCGCTCACGCGGAAAATGGAACACCAATTTTGAGTGCAAGTACTTGGCTCCATTTTCTTCGCACGAGTCGCTGACCGTCGATTATAAAGCACCCGGAACCACAGGAGCGTTGGGTGTATACGTTGGATTCACCCGCAAATTCTGAACACTATGAAACTATTACTTATATACACGCTTGTAGCAATCAGTCTGAATGGCTGTCTTCGTCTCGATAGCCAGTTCTTCAATGTGCAAGAGCTATCAACGTATGAGCTAGACAACTATACCGGCGAAAGGGAGCTGCCCGAGCTGCCCGATGCCTATGATGTGGCAGCTGAAAACGTGCATTTGTTTTCGCTCCAGAGCGACGACAACGGTGATGCACAAACCATCTATGCCATTTACTTGGGCGACACCACGCGCATTGCCACCGATACGGTCATTGTCTATTGCCACGGCAACAAGCACCACATGGATTTTTATTGGAATCGGGCGAAACTCATGGCGCACGTGGGAGGCGAGCATCGTTATGGAGTGCTCATGATGGATTACCGCGGTTATGGCATGTCGACAGGCACCACCACTGAGAGTGGACTCACGGCCGACGTGAATACCTGCATGCAGTGGCTGAAGGATCATGGTTTGACGGGCGACCGCACGGTGCTTTACGGTTACAGCCTTGGCAGTGCGCCGGCCACCACGCTTGCGGCTGATGCCCAAGCATTACCCGCGTCTAAGCTTATACTGGAAGCCCCATTTGCATCGGCCGAGGTGATGGTTCAAGACGCAGCACTAGCCGCGTTACCGGCATCCTATTTCACAGATATACGGGTCGACAACGCGGAGAAAATTCAATTCGTTGAGCAACCCTTCTGTTGGATACACGGCATCAACGACGACTTTCTCAAAATCGACACCCATGGGGAAGTGGTGTACAGTCATTACCAAGGAAGCTACCAGGAGGCCCACCGCATACCCGATGCCGTCCACAACAACGTACCCGCAGTGATGGGGTATGAGGAGTATTTAAGGGTGGTGCGAGAGTTCGTTGGCAGGTGATAGGTGATAGGTGTTAGGTGTTAGGTAATAGGGATTGATCAATGAGGTGAGTTAGGTGGGATTAGGTGTTAGGTAATAGGGACGAGGGACAACAGGGATTAGTGCTTCGCGAATCAATTCTTTTCGGTTTGGGGTTTTGTTGAAGCGATAAAAACTATTTTCGCGAGGCAACAATTAACCACTAATGAAAATGAAAAACATCCTACTGCTGTTTCTTGCAGTCGCAGTGCTTGCATCGTGCTCCGAGGGAATCACTAAAAAATACACCATCGAGAATATCGATGTAACGGTTGAAGGGCCGCTGTTCGATGGTCCGAATACAATGCAGGCCACACACAACATCGATCTTACTAAGATTGAAGCGGGCTTGTTGCCGGAGCACATTCAATCGGTAAAGTTGACCAAAGCTTCAGTGACCACGGCCGACAGCGCTGCGTTCAACAGCGTTCGCAATTTCGTGTTGCAGCTTACCTCGGCCGATGCGAAAATGCAGAAAGCCGGTGTGCTCAACCCTGTACCTAAAAACACGTCCACTGTTGAACTCACCCCCTCTGTCGAAGCGGAGTTAACCGAAAACTTCAAGCAGAAGGAGATTATCATCATCCTAGATGCCGACCTCGAAGGCGACCGCGATGAGAGCCTCACCTACACAGCCAATTTTGAATTCGAAATCACCTACAAAAAATAAACGATGAAATCAATCCTTTTTATCTGCAGCTTATTTCTAACTGCATCCCTTGGATTAGCACAAAACACAGAAGCCGACCGATTGCTCGGTGTTTGGGAACCCAGCAACGGCAAGGCTCGTGTGAAGATTGAAAAAATCGGAGAGAAGTATTACGGCAAGATTGTGTGGCTGCGCGAACCCAACGACCCGAATACAGGCCAGCCGAAAGTCGACAAGAACAATCCTGATGCGAGCGTGCGCAACGTTCCGCTGAAGGGTTACCGTATGCTGAAAGACTTCAAATTCCTGGGCAAAGACCAATGGGATAGTGGCACTATTTACGATCCGGAAAACGGAAGCACCTACAAGTGCATCATCAAAATGACCGACAACAACACGCTTGATATCCGCGGATACATTGGTGTTGAAGCACTCGGTCGTACCGATGTTTGGAAGCGTCTGGAAGTAAAAAAATAAGACCCCTCTCCTACCATGCGTATTTCATGTTCTATCCTGCTCCTGCTGGTTATACCGGCGTGGGCATATGCTCAAACCGACAGCATCGCCACTGAGGAAGAGGACTTCTCCATGTACGAGAACCTCGACTTCGCCGATGCGGGCGCGAAGCGTTTCTGCACGCCGAAAGTGTTTGACTTGAGTCCTGCCAAGCTCATCTGGGCAGGCTATGACCAACAAGGTGCATTCAACATTGATTACGGCAAAGGCACCAATAGTTCCTTGCAAGAAGGCTCCGGTAGTTTCTCCGGTGCCGGTGGTTTGCGACTGGGTGCGAACATACCCGTGATTTCAAAAACCAACGTCGTTTGGCAGCTTGGAGCCAACTATGCACGAACGGCGTTTGCAGGTGACAAGGAGATTCCGGTGAATGCTCTCGATGCTACACTGCAAAACAACGGTTTGACAACCGCGGGAATCAATACGACAATCTTCAAGCCTTTCGGCGAAGAGAAGTTTATAATCGCGCAGGGATCTGCCGATTTGAGCGGCGATTACTACCTCGACAACTTCACTCCATTGAAGTATACACGTTACAGCGCTGCAGTCATTTTTGGTAAGAAGAAAAGCGACCGCAAGATGATCGGCTTCGGACTATCTCGCACCTATCGTGTGGGCGAACTGAACTACATTCCGGTAATGCTCTTGAACTGGACAGCACCCAACCGCAAGTGGGGTGTGGAAATGCTCGCTCCTGCACGCGCGCACATTCGCAAATCGCTTTCAGCCCGCAACATTCTTCTCTTCGGCTATGAACTGGAAGGAAACTCCTACCGTGTTCTGCGCAATGATGTCAATAACCCGCTAGGATATGAGCTGCGCAGAGGTGAGCTGCGTTTCCGCGCCGTTTGGGAAACATCGATGTATCAGTTCATCTGGATGTCGCTGCAAGCGGGCTATCGCTATGGCTACAGTTTCAATGTGGACAACTTCGGCCCGACCGACAAAGAGTTCTTCCGAGGTTTTTTCGGAGAGCAACCCTACGAGCAGGAGAATGAATTTAAGGGAACGTGGTATGTGCAGTTGTCGGTGAACTTGGTGAGCCCTTAATTAGTGGCGAGTGACGAGTGGCTAGTGGCGAGTGGCTAGTGGCTAGTGACTAGTGACGAATGTGGTAACCTTTGCAATGCGTCCCTGCCCGTGCAATGATTCAGGGCAATGCTTTGTCTGGCGGATGGCAGGCGTTTTATGGGCGGGGACGCATGCAATGCGTCCCTACCCCGGCTTTTGGTGAAGGGTGTCCCTCGTACATCGTCCCTCGTCCTTCTAAAACAAGCTCGCCTGCTCCCCCGGCGGCTCCGGCTTTTCTTTGGGCTTACGTTCCGGCTTCGGCGGATCAGGTATTGCTCCGGTCTTTCTTTGCTCTTTGAAACGCGCCATTTCCTCTTCCAAGCCATCAATTTCAAAATCGATGTCATCGGGATTTTGACGGATCGTTTCTTCCAAGTCAAACAACTCTTCGTTGCGGTCAATCTCAATCTTCTCAGGCTGACGCGCGGCAATGACTTCCTGCAGCATATTCTCAGCTTCGATCTCGCGCTGCGGATCGGCATCGAGCAATTCGATGTTGAGCACAGGATAAGCGGTGAGACGATTACCTATCGCCTTCAATCCTTTCACCGCAATGAACTCGCGCAAATCGATGCTCTCGTCCATCTTGTTTTTCGCCAGTTTGTTGCGCTTGTCGAAACGCACATACACCACCGGGTGATGCAAGAGCGAGGCAATGCCCAGCTTCGACTTCGGATGTTCGGAGATGAAGGTTACCGGTCCTTTCGATGCTTCTATCAGGAAGCGCTTCACGAACCAATGGTCCTTTTCGCCGTCATAATAGACTGCGGTGAGCGGCTTTTCAGTAATCCACTTCTCGAGAATAACGATGTTCTCGTCGAAGTGCGTGGCAAGGTCCGGACTGATCAGCTTATAGACACCCGAGCCAAGCACACATAGAATCTTATCTTCTGCGTTGAACTCGCCCATGAAGCGGCCGTGACCTTCTTCGTTGAGACGCATCACGCTTTCATCCAACCAAATCTTACGTGCGCCAAGGGTTGAAATACCGGCTTGCTTCAGCTCCACTTTCTTCACAGGATACTTAGATGCCACGTTTCCGCCGGCATCACGGCCCTTGATAGCGAGCTCTGCAAAGTCGATATCGTACTTGAGTTTCTTCAAGCGCTCCAACGCACGCAGGTGCATGGTAACCACTTCGGCTTCACCATTGGGGTTGGCAGTAAAGTGCAACACTTCGCTGCCCGCAGTCCCTTTAGTAAGGTCGTATTCTTTATCGCGCGTGATGGCCGTCACAGCAAAGCGCTTCATCATGGCGCCGCCCTTCTTGCCGTCCGCATAAATCATATTGTAGATTGTGCGCTTGTCGTCTTTCTTCCACACCGCAGCATGAATGATGTCTTTGC
>CAMAYP010000139.1 GCA_945862415.1 Chryseobacterium gleum
AGTTCATCACAAGGTTGGGGTCATCAATATCTATGAATCCACTGAACGCTCGGTGCTGAAAGTTACCAGAGGCTTCAATGTTATGGTATGCATAGTCGTTCAAATTCAACTCGTCAATGGTTCCATCGAAAGTTGCATTGACTTTTTTCAATTCAAGCCCCGACCCTTCAACGTTGATTAGGCAGCTAATAGGGCCCAGGGTTTTAGATTGATAAAACGTACCCAAATCAAACTGCTGCAGGTTAACCGTACCCGCATAGCGATAATCATTGAGCTTGCTGTCTTCTTTAAGTGAAACATCAGCTCGAATAGTTCCAATGGCGGTTGTAACGGTGCCATACGTTACAAAATCACTGATGAAGCCCGTAAAGTCTCCTTTGTAGGTAATCTGCCCCAAATAGGCAATGTTGTCGGGCACTTCAACAAAAGACACTCCGTCGTACGGTGGAATGGGGATCTCTTCGAGCTCTTGCTTATTGGTAGTTAGTTCGTCGATGTCGAGGTTGATGTAGGTCTGATCGATATGGGGCAGACCTTCCATATCCACATTGCCCTTGAATCGGCTGTTGTCATTGAACTGCAACTCCAGATTGCGTCCTTTCAGTTTGGCCACCGTTCCCTTCACTGTTCCATCGATGGAAATTGCCTGATCCATTCCTTTCAGTTCGGGGGCAAAGTAACTCAGGTCGTTGAGGTTAATGCGAGCATTGCGGAAGGTGTGTTGCATCGGCACGTTGGTCTCAAACGAATCAAAGTCGTCGATCGATTGCACCGTGAATCGCAAGTCGCCCTGAACATCGCTGTTACCAGACAGCAGATGCATGTCGTCCATTCGTATCTCGCCTCCTGCGAGTGTCAGTTCTTGTGAAAACTCTTCGAGTTTGAATCCACTTTTCTCGTTTGCGGCCAGGTGAGTAATGATAGCGCGCGAACTGTCACCTGCCATGCGGAATTCGTTTACTTCAAGCTCAATCCGACTCAATTGCAAATGATTCCAGTCGATGCCAAACGTGGTGTCTATGTCGCGGTGCTCGTTGATATAGTTGAATCGGGCGTTGTGTAACTTAAGATGATTCAGTGCTACGAATGTTTCAGATTGAGTTGTATCTCCGTTATCGAAGTATTCAACCAAGAAGTAATAATTCAACAAGCTATCTTGCTGATGTCTCACCAAATTGACGTAAGGGGAGAACAGCTGAAGGCTATTCACCACCAATTTACCGCTTACATCGTCATAGGAATAATTGGCCGCTTCGAGAGACTCAACATAAATAAGCGAGTCGCCGCGCTGGTCTTCAATGTAAATTTCTGTTGCGTGAAGTTTCGCCCAAATGTCGATGCTCACTTTACCGATGGAAACGTTGGTGTTCCATTCCTTGGAGAGATAGTCGCTCAACCGGTGCGCAAGCCACGTTTGTACCGCAGGCAACTGCAGTGCAAAATAACCGCTGAACATCAAGGTCACTAGACCTACGAAGATGTATTGGGCTATACGTATTCCCTTGCGTCGTTTTGACATGTACAACCGCGTAAAATAAGGTGGTCGCGAGGTTGCAAATTAACGCGATAGCGGAGATATTAACAGTCGGTTTTGATTTCTTTGCAAGTGTCAATCATCAGCGTCGAGCTCCAAATCGCTGAGTTCAATTTCGATGGAGCGGGTGCTGATGAAGAGCTCCCATAGAGATAGAATCAAGGAAACAGCAAAAAGCACTAGTGATATACCGAAAAGGAAGCGAGCAGTTTCCATTTTATCGATGATGATAGCGTACATGCACACAAGGGCGACGATGAAGCTGCTTACACCGAGTATTTGCATGTTGCGAATGATGCGCATTCGAATACGCAGGTTCTTGATCTGCGCATGAATGAGCGGCTTCTTCGCATCGTCGAGGTTGTGATACCGGTCATGCAGGTTGCGAACCACACTTGCCAGTGCCAAAAAACGATTGGTATACGCCAGCATAATGAGGCTCACGGCGGGGAAGAGTAGCGCAGGGGTGTTGATATTGATGTCCATCGGAAGGCGAAAATCCTACTGAAAGGAATACGCTATTCCAAATTCTTATCAAATATTCCCAACAGAAAACAAGTCACTTCCAAGGACAGCTACTTTAGCTCCGTGAAATTTGAACTTACATCGGTTTATACCCCTAGCGGCGATCAGCCAACCGCCATTCGCGAACTGACGGATGGGGTAGAGCGTGGAGACAAATACCAAACGCTATTGGGTGTTACCGGCTCGGGAAAGACGTTTACGATGGCCAATGTCATCGCCAATACGGAACGACCTACGCTGGTGCTCAGCCACAACAAGACGTTGGCTGCGCAGCTCTACTCCGAGTTCAAGGCGTTCTTCCCCAACAACATGGTCGAGTACTTCGTGAGCTACTACGACTACTACCAGCCGGAAGCTTTCATTCCGACCACAGGAGTTTATATCGAAAAGGATCTTCAAATCAATGATGAAATTGAGAAATTGCGTCTCTCAGCAACGAGCGCTTTGCTCAGCGGTCGCCGCGATGTGATTGTTGTAGCCAGTATTTCGTGCATATACGGTATCGGAAACCCGATAGAATTTCACAAGAGCGTCATCCCAATAAAACGAGGCCAGGCCATGAGCCGTCAGGGTTTCCTGCATCGATTGGTGGAAGGCTTATACAGTCGGACGCGCGCCGATTTCACACGCGGTACGTTTCGCGTGCAGGGCGATAACGTGGATGTCTATTTGGCTTATGCGGATTATGCCGTGCGCGTGACCTTCTTCGGAAATGAAATTGAATCGATTCATACGATTCATGTCGATACGGGTAAGAAGATTATGGACTTCGAAATGATATCCATTTATCCGGCCAACCTATTTGTGACCAGTCGCGAGACGCTGACCCAAGCCATTTGGGAGATTCAGCAAGACATGGTGAAGCAGGTGAAGGCCTTTGAAGAGCAGGGCAAGTTCATTGAGGCAAAGCGAGTGGAAGAACGCGTGGTGTATGATATTGAGATGATGAAGGAGCTCGGCTATTGCTCAGGCATAGAAAACTATTCACGCTATTTCGACCGCAGGCAGCCGGGTCAACGACCTTTCTGCTTGCTCGATTATTTCCCGGAAGACTACCTCACGGTAATCGACGAGAGCCACGTAACCGTTTCGCAAGTGGGTGCTATGTATGGCGGCGACCGCTCACGGAAGGTGAACCTGGTCGATTATGGTTTCCGATTGCCGAGCGCCATGGACAACCGTCCGCTCACATTTGAAGAGTGGGAGGCCATACAAAATCAAGTCGTATACGTGAGTGCTACGCCTGCCGATTACGAATTGAAGAAGTCGGACGGTGTATTGGTAGAGCAGGTGGTGCGACCTACGGGATTGCTTGATCCGCCTATTGATGTTCGCCCATCGCTCAACCAGATCGACAATTTGATAGGCGAGATACAAGCCACCATTGCCAAGGATGAACGCATACTCGTTACCACGCTCACCAAGCGCATGGCCGAAGAGCTGGCCAAATACCTCGACAAGCTCAGCATAGCCTGCCGTTACATACACAGCGAAGTGCAAACGCTCGACCGCATTGAAATACTCCGCGATTTGCGCGAAGGCAAGTTCGATGTGCTCGTTGGCGTGAACCTCCTGCGCGAAGGGCTCGATTTGCCCGAGGTATCGCTTGTGGCAATCATGGACGCCGACAAAGAAGGCTTCTTGCGCAGCAACCGCTCGCTCACACAGACAGCAGGGCGTGCAGCACGAAACGTGAACGGGCGCGTGATCATGTATGCCGACAAGATAACCGACAGCATGCAGCAGACGATTGATGAAACGTCTCGCCGAAGGGAAAAACAAATCGCCTATAATCTGGAGCATGGCATCACGCCTACCCAAGTGAAGAAAGGCAAGTCGACCATTTTCGAACAAAGTGGAGTGCTCGACAAACGCAAAGCCATTTACAACGAAGAAGAACATCAGATAGGCGCAGCTGCCGACCCTGTGCTCAGTTACTTGAGTGAGGAACAATTGAAAAAGGCTATCGAACAGACCACCAAGAAAATGGAAAAGGCCGCCCGCGACATGGACTTTATGGAGGCCGCACGATTGAGGGATGAGATGCTGGCGATGAAGAAAATGCTTGGTTAGTTCATAGGTTATAGGTGACAGGTGACAGGTTATAGGTAAATCACCTGTTACCTCACCTGTCACCTATCACCTATCACCTATCACCTGCAAGTGAACTCTTAACCTGCATCAATGTTTTCACTCTTGCCGCGCAACCAACTTCGCAGCATTAAAAACAATTCAAATCCATTTTATGAAAAAACTAATTATGGCGGCCGTTGTTTTGGCCACTTTCTCTTTCACAGCTAACGAAGTAACTAACTGGGGTATCGATGCATCGCACTCGCGCATGGGATTTACCTTTAACCACCAAGGCATTGCTGAAATGCAGGGCGAATTCAAGAAAGTAGATGTTCAGATTTCTGCCTCTGCCGCTGATTTTTCGGATGCCAACATTGTGTTGACCGCTCAAGCAAATAGCGTCTATACCGGTTCTGAAGGCCGTGATGAACACCTGCAAGCAGCTGACTTCTTGGACGCAGCGAAATATCCAACTATCACCTTCAAGAGCTCATCCATGAAAAAGGTTGGGGAGAAAGACTATGTAATAACCGGCGAATTGACCATGCGCGGTGTAACGAAGCCTTTAGAATTGAAGGCACGTCACAATGCTACCATCCAAACCAAGCAAGGAGTTGATGTAGCAGGCTTCAAAGTAACCGGCACCATCAAGCGCACTGACTTCGGAGTAGGCGCAGACTTCCCTACGGCTGTTGCTAGTGATGAGATGCAGGTGAATGCGGACATTGAAATATCTCGTAAGTGAGAGAGTGAAGTGGTGAAAGGGTGAAATGGAGGGGCGCTCCCTTTCACCCTTTAACCCTTTCACCCTTTCACCCTTTCACTCTTTCACTATTTTCGCTCCATGGAAATGACTACCACACTCAAAAACACCGCTCTGACTCACGTTCACGAGCGACTCGGCGCCAAAATGGTTCCGTTTGCGGGCTATAATATGCCAGTGCAATACTCAGGGCTGATTGAAGAACACAACACCGTGCGCAATGCTGTTGGTGTGTTTGACGTAAGCCACATGGGTGAGTTTTGGGTGAGTGGTCCGGGCGCGTTGGATTTGATTCAGCGTGTCACGACCAACGACGCATCGAAGTTGGTGGATGGCAAGGTGCAGTATTCATGCATGCCCAACGGCAAAGGCGGTATTGTAGACGATTTGCTCGTGTATCGATTCAGTGAGGAGTTGTATATGTTGGTGGTGAATGCCTCAAACATCGATAAGGATTGGGCGTGGATTACAAGCCACAATTCATTCGGAGCAACTCTGGAGAACCACAGCGAAGGAACATCGTTGCTGGCGGTTCAAGGCCCGAAGGCGCTGGAAGCTATGCAGAAGTTGACAGCCATGCCGCTCATTGGTATGGAATATTATACGGTGCAGCGCGGTACGTTCGCCGGTTGCGAAAACATCATTGTCTCCACAACAGGTTACACAGGTGCAGGCGGATGTGAAATCTACTTCCCTAATGCGGTTGCTGAGAAAATGTGGGATGCCGTGATGGAAGCCGGTGCCGAGTTCGGCATCAAGCCCATCGGTTTGGGCGCCCGCGACACCCTGCGATTGGAAATGGGCTTCTGCTTGTACGGCAACGATATTGACGATACAACATCGCCCATCGAAGCAGGCCTGGGATGGATCACCAAATTCACCAAAGACTTCATCGATAGCGAACTTTTCAAATCGCACAAAGAGCAAGGCACAGCCCGCAAGCTCGTAGGCTTCGAGTTGATTGACCGCGGTATTCCGCGTCACGGCTACGAAGTGGTGGATGCCGACATGAACGTGATCGGTGTTGTCACCAGCGGTACACAAAGCCCTTC